>DASXHY010000530.1:0-3398 GCA_036488095.1 Verrucomicrobiia bacterium
ATTGCTCACCATGGTGACCGCATTTGTGCGCTTCATGACATTCTGGTATTTGCAGGGTAAATTCGGAAAACTCGATGCGCTCATCGCAAAAATCGTGACACATCTGCCGATTTTGCAAACTTTCAATCAGCATCATTTTTAATGAGCGAAACCGAAAAAGCCATTTTGCAGGTCCTTATCGAACTCGATACCGCCGTGAAGTCGATGCCAACGGCGAATCCCAAGCCGAATCTGCTCCCGATTTTTTTGCGCCTCGACGAACTGACCCGGCAGCTTCCCAAAAACGCCTCGCCTGACTTGTTGCATTACCTGCACAAGAAAAGTTACGAGAAAGCGCTGCTGTGGCTCAAAGACCGTTCCTAAGCTCCAAGCGTCCAAGATCCAAACACCAGAGAAGCTTCAAGCTCCAAATTCGACTCGCGCATCCAAAGACGGTCGGAGTTTTGGGGCTTGTTTCTTGGAATTTCTCTGGAGCTTGGAACTTGGAACTTGGAGCTTTGTGTGTTCGTCATTTAACATCCCGCAATGCTCGATGACACCATTGCCGCAATCGCCACGCCCATCGGCGAGGGCGGCCTTGCGGTCATCCGCATTTCCGGCGCGCGCGCGCTCGTGATTGCCGACACGATTTTTTCGCCCGCCGGAAAAAGCTCCGTCAAACCGTCCGCCGCCTCTTCGCACACCATTCAATTCGGCCACATCGTGCGCGACGGCAAAACCATCGATGAAGTTTTGCTCGCCGTCATGCGCGCCCCCCGCACGTTCACGCGCGAGGACGTTGTCGAGATCACTTGTCACGGCGGAATCTTGCCCGCGAAAATGGTTCTCGACGCCGCCTTGTCCGCCGGCGCGCGGTTGGCCGAGCCCGGTGAGTTCACCCGGCGCGCCTTTCTCAACGGCCGCATCGATCTCGCGCAAGCCGAAGCCGTCGCCGACCTGATTCATTCGCGCACCGAACTTGCCCTGAGCGCCGCCAACGAGCAACTCGCCGGCAAACTTTCCCAGCGCATCAACGAACTTCGCGATGACATGCTCAAAACTCTGGCGCACGTCGAGGCGTATATTGATTTTCCAGAGGAAGACATCGCGGAAGAAACCAAGGACCAATTGCTCGCCCGGCTCGATCGCGGCGTCGCCTTTATGGATGAACTGTTGCGCACCACCGACGAGGGCCAAATCCTCCGGCGCGGAATTCGCGCCGCCATCATTGGCCGTCCCAACGCGGGCAAATCCAGTTTGCTCAATCAACTCCTCGGCCACAATCGCGCCATCGTCTCACCCATTCCCGGCACCACGCGCGACACCATCGAGGAGACCGCGAACATCCGCGGCCTGCCGGTTATCTTCATCGACACCGCCGGCTTGCGCGAGGCGCGCGATGAAATCGAAGTCGAAGGCATCCGCCGCAGCCACGAGAGTTTGCAAAAGGCGGAATTTATTTTGCACGTGTTCGACGTTTCCGAGCCGCTGACTGATGCCGACGAAAAATACCTCGCCGAATTCGCCGGCAAAAAACGCATCCTCGTCCGCAACAAAATAGATCTTTCAAACAAGCTTGAATTTACGAATTCGCGTTTCACGTTTCACGTTTCACCCATCGTCGACGTCTGTTGCCTCACCGGCAAAGGCATCGAATCCCTCAAAGACGCCATCAAAAACCTCGTTTGGTCCGGCGAAATCAAAACCGAAATGCTCCAGGTCATGATCAATTCCCGCCATCAGGACGCCCTTAATCGCGCGCGCGATGCCGCCCGTCGCGCCACTGCTGCGTTGCGCGCCGGCGCCACTTTGGAGCTCGCCGCCATGGACCTCCGCATCGCCGTGAACGCCGTCGGCGAGATCGTCGGCAAGACCGCCACCGAGGACCTGTTGGATATGATTTTCAGCCAGTTCTGTATCGGAAAATAACCGTCCATTCGCGCGTTTTTTCAAATCGTTGCAATTTTCCGCAAAAAAACGATGTTTTGACATCGCATACGCTTTGGGCCAATTTCCGAAACTTGCACGAAGATTGCTTATTCTGGAGATAGCCCGTGCACGTTAATAAATGGGTAAAGCATTAATCATTGCAGAGAAGCCCTCTGTCGCCAGTGATATTTCCAAGGCGATCGGCGGTTTCAAGAAAGTCGACGACTACTTCGAGAGCGACCAATACGTCGTTTCGTCAGCCGTCGGCCATTTGCTTGAACTGATCGCGCCGGAAGGTGTCGAGGCGGCGCGCGGCAAATGGACCTTCAAATGTCTGCCCGTCATTCCGCCGCATTTTGATTTGCGGCCCATCGAGAAAAGCGAAAGCCGCCTGCGAGTCCTCACTAAGCTCATCAAACGAAAAGACATCGACCTGCTCGTCAATGCTTGCGACGCAGGCCGCGAGGGCGAACTCATTTTCCGCAACATCGTCAAGTACACGAAGGCGAAGCAACCGATTCAGCGCCTCTGGCTCCAGTCCATGACTCCCGCCGCGATCCGCGACGGCTTCGCCAAATTGCGCGACGACAACAGCATGTTGCCGCTCGCCGATGCCGCCTTCAGCCGCTCGGAAGCCGACTGGCTCGTGGGCATTAATGGCACCCGCGCCATGACGGCGTTCAATTCCAAGTCCGGCGGTTTTTTCAAAACCACCGTCGGCCGCGTGCAGACTCCCACGCTCGCCATCGTCGTCGAGCGCGAACAAAAAATCCGCAAATTCATCTCGCGCGATTTTTGGGAAGTCATTGGCACCTTCGATGCCGCCGCCGGCCAATACACCGGCCGCTGGTTCGACGAAAAATTTGTAAAACCGGAAAAAGACGGCGACGAACAGCTCAAGCCCGAACGCCTCTGGGAAAAAGATCGCGCCGAGGCCATCCGCGATAAGTGCCTCGGCAAACCCGGCATCGTCACCGAGGAAAGCAAGCCCACCACCTCGCTTTCTCCGCTGCTTTACGACCTCACCAGTTTGCAGCGCGACGCCAACTCGCGCTTTGGTTTCAGCGCCAAGAACACCCTCGGCCTCGCGCAGGCGCTTTATGAAAAACATAAAGTGCTCACCTATCCGCGAACCGATTCGCGCGCCCTGCCGGAAGATTACCTGGGCACGGTGAAGAATACTTTGGAAATGCTCTCGGGCCACACGCCGGGCGGAACGACTTTTATCACGCGCTATTCACCGTTCGCCAATTCGATTTTGAAAGACGATTGGGTCAAACCCAACAAACGCATTTTCAACAACGCCAAAGTGTCGGATCACTTTGCCATCATCCCGACCACGCTGGCGCCGAAGAATCTGTCGGAGCCGGAACAGAAGCTCTACGACCTCGTCGTGAAGCGCTTTCTCGCGGTGTTTTTCCCCGCCGCCGAATACAAGGTGACGACGCGGATCACGGAAGTGGTCGGCCATCACTTCAAGACCGAAGGCA
>DASXHY010000550.1:0-2604 GCA_036488095.1 Verrucomicrobiia bacterium
GCTCAGCCAGCCGATTGATTCCACCGGCAAATTGATCACCGGCGAATCGTTCACCAACGTCATCGAGCTGAAGCACATCCTCGCCACCAATCATCGCGATGATTTTTACCGCACGTTGACCGAGAAAATGCTCACCTACGCGCTGGGCCGCGGGCTGGAATATTATGACGTAGAAACCGTCGATCAAATCGTCAGCAGCCTGAAAAAAGAGGATGGACGTTTCTCCGCTTTGCTGAACGGAGTTATCGAATCTTCTCCCTTTCAAAAAAGCCGGAAACAGGATACAATCACGACAGAATCCACTCCAAACGGACCGGCGACGCAAGTTGCCGGAATGAAATTGAAGCCATGAAAACGAATGCTTCGTCCACCAAAAGTGCCGCCGCAAACTATTCATCGGGCGTGAGTCGACGCCATTTTCTGCGCGGATTGGGCGCGTGCCTGGCGCTGCCCGCATTTGGATCGCTTACCCCGCTCAAGCTGCTGGCGGCAGAAGCGGCCCTGCCCGGAAAACTGGGCGTGACGGCGACTGGCGCTCCCTTGCGCGCCGCATTTCTTTCTTTCCCGAACGGAGCAATTCCCAACGCCTGGTGGCCGGACGGCGAAGGCGCCGATTTCAAATTGAGCAGCACCCTTCAGCCACTGGAACCTCATCGAAAATTGATCCAGGTCCTCGGCGGCCTCGACCACGCCTGCGCCAATCCAGGAGCAGACGGGGCGGGCGATCACGCGCGGGGCAGCAGCGTCTTTCTGACCGGTGTGCGGCTGAAAAAGAGTCCCACGGACATTCATGCCGGAATATCGATCGACCAGGTGATGGCCAAGCACATCGGGCACCTGACTCGTTTTCCGTCGTTGGAGCTGTCCCGCGACAACAACCGCAAAGCGACGGTGTGCGATTCAAATTATTCCTGCGCCTACGTGTACAATATCTCATGGAGTTCCCCCACGACTCCCATGACTCCGGAGTCCAACCCGCGCCTGCTTTTTGAACGCCTGTTTGGTTCCGGCGCGCACGGCGAGCGCATCGCGAACGAGCGACGCCGCCAGCAGGAGCAGAGTTCCATCCTCGATTTCGTGATGGACGACGCCCGTCGCATGCAAAAACGGCTGGGCGGCAATGATAAGGACAAGTTGGACCAATATTTGACCGACATCCGCGATATTGAGACCCGCATCCAACGTACCGAGCATTTGGGCAAACGAGTCGATCCGGAAATGGATACTCCCGAGGGTGTTCCGTCGGACCAGGCTGAGTACGTTCAAATCATGTACGACCTTTTGCTGCTGGCGTTTCAGACCGATTCCACGCGTGTCGCCACATTCTGTCTTGCGCACGACGGCGACAACCGCTCGTTCAGCAACATCGGAATTCCCGAGGGGCACCACGACCTGTCGCATCACAAAGGTAATCCCGAGTGGATCGCCAAAGTGGCGCGCATCGATTTATGGTATGCGCAGCAATTTGCAAGATTCCTGCAAAAGCTGAACGACACAAAAGACGTGGACGGCAATTCGCTGCTGCAAAATTCAATGATCGTTTACGGCAGCGGCAATGCCGATGGGAATCGTCACTCGCACACCAACCTTCCGCTTATTTTGGCGGGCGGCGGGGGCGGCGGCTTGACGCCGGGGCGATACACAAAATTTAACGGGAAGCCGGCCACGAATTTGTTCCTGAGCATGGCGGACCGGATGGGGATCCAGGGATTGGAACGCTTTGGCGATTCCACGGGGCGGCTTGGGAATGTTTAATTCATGAATAAAATCCTGCCGCTCATCGGCGGCCTATTGTGTGCGGTCGGCGTTTTTCGGATCGACGCGGCCGAACCGCAGGTCATTTCACTCTGGACAAACGGCGCTCCCGGATTTGAAAGCCGGCGCAACGAACCCGAACAGGCGGAAAGTTATTGGGTGCGCCATGTCAATAATCCCTCGCTCACCGTCTTTTTGCCGCCGCCTGAAAAGGCGAACGGCGCGGCGGTAGTGATTTGCCCGGGCGGCGGCCATCGCGAGCTCGTTTACAATCACGAGGGAGTCGAGCCGGCGCATTATTTCAACAACCTCGGCGTGGCGGCTTTCGTGCTGAAATACCGGCTGGCGCGCGAGGAAGGCTCGCCCTACTCTCTCGAAAACGCCCATGAAGACGGCCAGCGAGCGATGCGCCTGGTCCGCAGCCAGGCGCACGAATGGAACCTGGACTCGAACCGCATCGGCATCGTGGGATTCTCGGCGGGCGGCGAAGTGGTTGCGATGGTCTCGTACGGCGCGACGGATGGAACCGCCAACGCGACGGATCCGATAGACCGCGCCAGTTGCCGTCCGGATTTTTTGATCAGTGTTTATCCCGGACCTCTCGGAATTCCGGATAAATTTCCTGTGGATGCGCCACCGGCATTATTGGTCGTGGCCAGCGATGACGTGAGCCATGTCGGGCCGGTGGTGAAAATGCTGGAGGGCTATCGCGAGGCAAAGCGACCGGTCGAGGTGCATATTTTTTCAAGCGGCGGCCACGGGTTCGGACTGGGAACGAGTTCGAAGCTGGCAGCGATCAAGGATTGGCCGCAACAAATGAGCGATTGGTTGGCGGATAATAAGATTTTG
>DASXHY010000617.1:0-5975 GCA_036488095.1 Verrucomicrobiia bacterium
TCTGGCTGAACAGCCACGCCAACGCTGCCACAAATTTGGAGGGCGCGACGCCGATGGTTGTTGCGTCGCCTGATGGTCGGATTGAAGCGCAGATTTCTTCGTTGCGAACTGGAATGGGATTTCAAATCCGTTTTCAAGGAAAGGATTTGTTGCAGGGTGAATTGGGACTGCGCGTTGGCGGCGCCGAGCTATTGGAAAATGTTTCAGTGAGGGACGGCCGCCGACGGGAATCTGATTCGACCTATACCGTGCTCTTCGGCAAAAACAATCCCGTCCGCGATCATTTCACGGAGCTCACTCTGGATTTGCAAAACGAGTCCGGGCCGGTGCGGAATTTCCAAATCATCTTTCGCGTTTACGATGACGGCGTGGCGTACCGCTATTCCATTCCAAAACAGGCGGGCGCCGACCCGATTGAAATCACCGACGAACCTGGACGTTTCCGATTCACGGGCGATCCGCGGATGTGGCCGTTATATCTAAAGAATTATACCACCAGCCATGAAGGGCCTTACGCCGCGGAGCGATTCTCGACCCTGGCGACCAACCGATTGACGGACGTGCCATTGCTGGCCGAGTTCGAGAATGGAACGAGCGTGTCCATCGCCCAGGCTAGTTTGCGCAATTACGCGGGTCTATATCTCAAAGCGGAGGGAGCAGGATCAGAGCGTTGGCTGCATTGCGCTTTACCGCCATTGCCGGGTCAAGAGGAAATCAAAGTCCGCACCGGCCTGCCGATGTCGTCCCCCTGGCGCGTTTTTCTCATCGGCACAGCTCCGGGACGGTTGATCGAATCGGATCTTATATTGAATTTGAACGAACCAAACGCGATTGGCGACACGTCCTGGCTCAAGGCGGGCAAGGCCAGTTTTTATTGGTGGAGCGGCGTTCAGGAACCGTTTGATCCCGCGGAGGCGGTGAAGTGGGAAGAAGACTATATTGATTTTTGCGCGACCAACGGTCTTGCGTTTCACGCGGTCATCGGGACGGAGGGAGATCATCCGTGGCATTTCCAGACCAAATCCGGCTACAACCCGCCCGGGCCGGATGCCGATGTGACACGGGCGCGCGACGGTTTTCCGATGGCGGATGTCGTGAAGTACGCGCGCTCGAAAGGAGTTGGCATTCGGTTGTGGGTCAATCAAAAGGCGCTGCACGGACACTTGGAAGAAGCGTTTACGCAGTACGAGAAATGGGGAATCTCGGGGTTGATGGTGGACTTTCTGGATCGCAACGATCAGGAGATGGTGAACTTCAGCGAACAAGTTTTGCAATCCGCCGCCCGGCATCATCTGCACATTCAATTTCACGGTGTTTGGGCGCCGACGGGATTGTCGCGCACGTATCCGAACCTGTTCAACCACGAAGGAGTGATGAACCTGGAATATCTCAAGTGGGGCGATCAGGTCACTCCCAAGCACGATGTCACGGTGCCGTTTACCCGGATGGTGGCCGGGCCGATGGATTACCACCTGGGCGGATTCCGCGGGGCGTATCGCGAGCAGTTCCAGCATCGCGTGGTCAAGCCCATTATCTTCGGCACGCGCTGCCATCAACTCGCCATGTATGTGGTTTTCGAAAATCCCATGCCCATGGTTTGCGATACGCCGGATAGCTACGTCAATCAGCCGGGCTTTGATTTTCTCAGGCAAGTTCCCACGACGTGGGACGAAACGCGTGTTTTGCGCGGCGACGTCGGTGAGGACATCATTGTAGCGCGTCGCAAAGGCTCCGATTGGTACGTGGGTGCGATGACCGATTGGACGCCGCGTTCGTTGACGGTGCCCTTGAATTTCCTCAAGCCGGGTGATTACCAGGTCGAAACGTGGGCGGATGTCAAAGGGGATCCAGATCCAAACCGGCTGGCAACAGAAACCCGCCGAATGAAGGCGGGCGAAACATTGCAACTGGATCTGAACAGCGGCGGCGGCGAAGTCATTCGTCTTCGACCGTTCAAACAGAAATGAGAGAGGTTGTTGCGCGGCTCTAAAGCAAAAAATTCTGCAGCCGCAGACGTGAGTCTGCTCTAACTGATTCTTCGCAAAAATGCACTGAAAAGGAGTGAGCCGACTCACGTCGGCGGCTACGACATTGTTTAAAACCGCTCCTAAGGCTGCGTCGCGCGATAAAATTTTTGGGGCGTCGTCGGGGAGTCGAGGTATTGAACTGCGCCGACCGGGTTTGCA
The DNA here is from genome assembly GCA_036488095.1 of Verrucomicrobiia bacterium. GTDB lineage: Bacteria > Verrucomicrobiota > Verrucomicrobiia > Limisphaerales > DASXHY01 > DASXHY01. The sequence goes on from DASXHY010000617.1 coordinate 2,187, forward strand.
ATCGCGCCGAGAAAATTCCAATTCAACAAGTCGGTCGAGGAGTAGATTGTAAAAGTCTTGCCAGTCTGTCCGCGCAGATTCAATTGGATTTGCCCGCCGCTGGAGGCGATCTGGGTGAACTCCGGCGCGCGCACCAACCCGGCGCTGCTGGCGGAATAAATCGCCGTAATTTCCGAAGAGTTCAGCGCGCGGTGGAAAACGAGAATTTCATCCAGGCTGCCCATCATGTAATCCGTGAAGGTCCGTCCCGTTTTCGAACCGATGGAATCGCCGCTGGCAAAGGAATCCAACCCGATGAAAGCGCGCGGCAAGGGAAAATTCACGGCCAGCGTCCCTTGCGAAACGCCATTGGCGTAGAGTTGAATCTGCGAGCCGTTGTCCACGAACGCCAGATGCGTCCAGATATTCGCCGGCGCTATGTAGTTAAAAACGTAATCACCCACGCCTTCGACCGTGATGCCGACTTGCCGTGTGCCGTTATATTGCTCGAGCTTCAAGACATTCGTGCCGGTATCGGACATTAAAGCCGCCGAAGAACCGGCCGCGTTCTGCCGATTCACCCAGAGGCTTACAGTCCAGGGCGGCGACAGGCTCGCCGCGCCGGTCGCCAAAAATCCCGAGGCGCCGTCCACGTGCACCGCCAAGCCGGTTTCGCCGTTCGTATAATAAACTCCGTTTTGAAGCGTAGCGTTGACGGCCCCGAAGATGTCGAGGCCATTTCCCTCCGCCGCCCACCAGTTGGCCATGTTCGCCGGAGCCAGGACGCTGTCCGGCGAATTGGTCGGCGGCGAAGTGACCGTCAAAATGGCGGAATAATTCAGCGCGCAACCTGCGGAATTCACCACATGCACGGAAAAATTGCCCGCGTTGGTTGGTTGAACGTTGGCAATGGAATAGCTCGAAGCTGTCGCGCCCGGCAGGTTCGCGCCGTTGAACTTCCATTGATAAGTATAATTACCGCCGGAAGGCAGCTTCACCGCAAAGGTTGCGTTGGAGGCCTGGGGCACGGTGACGTCACCGGTGCCGGCCAGAATGAGGCTGGTGGTCAATCCAGTCCAAACGGCGGCCGGGTGCTGACTGCATTCCCAGTAGCTGACGCCGTGATAACCGCCCTTTCCGGCGGGCATGGGATCGTTTTTAAGTAGGTAGACGAAATTCGTGACGTCCGCAGCCGACTCGATGTAACTGCCGGAATTCCAGCCTTGCCCAATGGGAATGATGGGCTTGATGGCGTTCGTGTTGAATCCCGTGAGACTGCTTTGCCATGTCCGCCATTCCGCGTCCATGTCGTGGACCATGTTGGTGACGGAAATTCCGAGATCAGCCCAATAATCCTGGGGCATCACGGCGTCACAATTCGTCCCGAATTGAACGTAGGGAAAAGTCGAGTGAAAGCTGATATAAGGAAACGGTGCGTGGGCCAAAAACCGGTCCGGATACGCGGCCTTGATGGCCGACGCGTACGCCCCCGCCGCAGCCGGCTGCCCTTAATATTCGCTTTCGGCATCAATAATTAATCCGTCGCCGCCCAAGCTTAAAACCGACTTGGCGACATTTAATTCAGCCGCTTCGGAAGAGGAAATCCCGCTCGAGGTATTCGTGTAATTTCCGTAAACATAAACCCAGGCAAAGATCTTCAGGCCTTGCGCGTGCGCCTCGTTGATGATTGTCGAGTTCCACTGGCTCCATTGATTCGCACCGTCCCCTGCCTTCACTGTCACCCATTGCATCCCCTTGCGCGCTTCGTAATCGATAAGCGCTTGTGGAGTGGCGACGCCGACTGCGGTCTCGCAATTTGGCACCTCCCAAATCCAGTCCCCCTGCCCCAGATTATTGGGATCGACTCCGTTGACCAATCCAGCCGCGCCGCGCGGCGGGCTCAAAAGGAGAAGTGCCAAAAATATTCCCGCGATGGAATTGAGATAGCGCATGGGAGCGAGCCACCAATTGACGGTATATGCAATAAACCGAATTGTGCCCGGCGCGACATGGCTATGAGCCCCCCTACCCCCCTTTATCGGTTTGATTTGGTCGGATTCAGTCGGATTCACTCGGATTTAGTCGGATAAATTGTAAGCCGCTCTCCGGCTTAATAGTCCCGTGCTTGAGCCCCCCGATGGAGAAAACCGGAGAAAAGCAGAGAAAACCGGCGGTGAGCGGTCTTTTTTAGGTTTTGGCTTCACAGGTGTTCATCGAGTTTTTGATTTCACTTTATCAGATGCGGGCGACGCCGAAAAGCTTACGGTAATGTTTTCCGCTCCCCGCGAGAAATAGGGTGTTTGGGCGAAACTTGCGACGCAATAATCTGATGGACAGCAGGTTAAGAAATGCGAAACCGTTTCGCAATCATTGCACGGCGGATAGAGCATTTTCAAAAATGTTGTAGCCATTCGGAATGATGGAAAGTGAAAGCGGTCTTTTTGAGCTTTGGCTTCCGCCTTCGCCAAGGCTACGGCGGACAAGTCGTTTCGGCTCAGTTATCCCGCCACGGCGGGACTCCTTCGTCAAAGCTCAAAAATCCTCGCTCCGAAATGGCTACAACATTTTTTCAAATGCTCTAGGCGCGCAGAGTTATTGCACAAATCCAAAGAACGGAGCCACACTAGTTCCCATTTCCATCGGGCGAGCCGCCTGTATTCGGTGCTGCCGGACTGTACCAAATCTCATTTGGCCCCTTGGTGGTCATCAAGCCGTAGAGGTGTTCATACTTGAGGAAATCGGTAGATCCCCCCAGCCTTAACACCACACATCCATTTACGTGTCGTTTGCTCGGCCCTTCTCCTACTTTTGGAATGCTGGAGCCGTCATTGTAAACATTTCCCGCTGAATCATCCGGTTCCCACATCAAAATGGAGTCCACTTTGAACGCCTGATTGCTGAGCTTATAAGCAAGCCCTTCGTTCCCGGGCTGCTTTACGGTAAAAAAGCCGCAGGTCGAACCATTCATGACGTAGGTGGAAAGCGTGTCATAAATGTGAGGCTGTAACGTGGCATTGTACCACGCTGTTCCTTGGTTTGTGTTTTGCATCGGGCACCAATAGACGCCAATGTTGTGGATATAATTATTCAGCAAACCGGTCTCGTAGGCCCCATCCATAGTCGGGAAGGTATTCCACTGCGGCGGGTAACCGGCGGCGAACGGGGTATAAAGCCAACCCGGGCGATACGTCGGCCCGAGAGACACCAACCCCCAGTTTGCATAGGCCAGGTAATCCGAGTTATCCGCCGCGTACATATGAACCGCGAGACCCAATTGCCGGAAATTGTTCAGACATTGGGCTTTCTTGGCCGCCAGTTTGGCCTTGGCTAATGCGGGAAGCAGCATCGCTGCAAGAATGGCAATGATCGCGATTACCACCAGCAACTCTATCAGTGTGAAACCCGCGCGCCGATGCCGTCTCGGTCGCAAACCGGTTTTGCCGACTCGCCATTCCGCGGGGCGTTCATGCCTTGGGACCGCCCGCTGCCCGGGAGATGCGCTTGAGAAGGTCGCTGAAGTCATGGGCGTGTTCAAGTTGTGGGAGCGCGCCGGCAAATCCGCCGCGCTCCCGATTAGGATCATTGGCTTGTCCGATAGAACGTCTGCGGCGCGGTCGTTGGGACCGGATACGGACTGGAGGCGCCTTGCACCTGACTGTAGGGGCCGGCGACATTGGTGGACGACAACAACGTGCCCGTATAGGTGATCGATATGTTGCTTCCCGATCTCGAGATGAGGATCGTAGGCGTCACGACTGCGCCAGCGAACAGCGATTGAATCTGCGACGCACTTAGTGCGTTCGTGAAGAA
>DASXHY010000670.1:0-12960 GCA_036488095.1 Verrucomicrobiia bacterium
ATGTCGAACAACTCACGGCACTTGCCGCGTGAAAAAATCTTTTCAGAAAGGATCAATCCCATGAGATAGCACTGCAAAGATGCAAAGGCGCAAAGACTTGAATAAATTCGGCTGACATCCTGGATCATCATTTGGGCGAACGGATGTTTTGTTCAGCCTATTCTGGATTTCGCCTTTCAACTTTGCGTCTTTGCATCTTTGCGCCTTTGCGTTGAATACCTACAGCCCGGTATTTACCCCAGGTGAAGTGAGTCATCAATCCGCTTGCCGAATGGGGCGGTTTCGTTTAACAACACAAGCCGTGGGTCATATCAGACGGTTGCTACTAACTATTCTGCTGTTGGGCTGCGCCAGCCCATTCGCGGCGCATTCGCAAGTGGACCCCTATCCGCGCGAACTGATCCAACTGGGGTACAACGCCTCCTTCGAAGGCCACGCTCCGCTGGCGGGCTACGCGTTTTATTATCGCAACCAGCCAAATTTCCTGCACACGAATGTCACTTTGCGGTTGGCCGTGGCGCCGACCTATCTCGATTCCGAAGTCGGGTTCAGCCATCTGTTGAGTCCGAACACGGATGTGGGTGTGGGCGTCGCTGGCGGCGGGTTCGCGGACAGCTACACGGAAATTCGCCAGGGAGTTTATCACCCCAAAGAATCGTTTGACGGCCACGGCGGCGAAGCTTCGTTGAGCATTTATCATTGTTTCAACCCGGACCAACTCATTCCGCTCAACGGAGTGCTTCGCGGCGTGGTGCATTACTCCAGTTACGGAGCGAGCGATAGTACGGCGCGCGACTTCATGGTTCCGACGGATGAAACCACCCTTTCGGTTCGCACCGGGCTGCGTTGGGGTGGCAAGGAACCGACCTTGTTTCCGTCACTGGCCATGGAACTGTCCGTTTGGTACGAGGGCCAATTCCGCATGAGGCCGGACACGTATGGTTTCGCGACGAACAGCCCGTTCGGCAATGCCTCCGGCGACCGGCACATCAACGCGGATTCGCATTTGTTCTGGGCGACGGCGCTGCTGGCTTACACGATGACGAATTCAGGCCAAAGTTTTTACGTCAACCTGACGGCGGGAACGAGCGTGGACGCGGATCGGTTCAGCGCTTACCGGCTGGGAGCATTGCTGCCGCTGGTTTCGGAATTTCCATTGTCGCTCCCCGGCTATTATTTCCAGGAAATCAGTGCGCGCCAATTCGTGTTGCTGGGTGGGAATTACATCATCCCGCTGGACAAGAAAGACCATTGGAACATGAACATCAATGCGGCCACGGCGGGAGTGGATTATGTTCCCGGCCTGCAACAGCCAGGCGATTGGCTCAGCGGCGTCGGGGGCGGCGTCCTCTACAAAACCTCGTCCCTCAAAGTGATGGTCGGTTACGCTTACGGCATCGATGCCATCCGCACGGGCGGACGCGGCGCACACAGCGTGGGCATCCTGATGCAATTCGACCTGGGCCATGCCAAACAGAATCTGCTCAACCCGGAGGAGCCGGGCCGCTGGCGTGGGTGGGGACGGGTGATCAGCGGGGTTTTGGGGGATTAGCGACCGTGGAGCGTCGGCGTCTCGCCGGCCAGTCGCATCGCAACCGACACAGAAACTTGCCAGCGGGACGCTGGCGCTCCGGACAACCGGTAGTCACAGACCCCAATTGCATCCGCGCAAGGATTGCTCAAAATGGGGCCGCGCAATGCGACTGCTCTTCGTTCATGATCGTTTCGGAGCGATGGCCGGCGCGGAAGTCAATTTACAACTCACCGCCGCCGAATTGAAAAATCGCGGGCACCGGGCGGGGTTGCTTCATGGGCCGCCGACGGGCAAAGGCGAGCCGGCGTGGCGCGATTTATTTTCCGAGCGATTTCCCCTGGGGGCTGAAAATAATTCCACGGCGACTGGCGCCGCGCTGGACACATTCCAACCCGACGCGGTTTATATTCATAAAATGTCCGACGCGACGGTGCTGAAAAGGCTGGCGGAATCCGGAGTGCCGGTGGTGCGCATGGTGCATGATCACGACCTGTATTGCATGAGGAGTTACAAATATTCTCCTTTCACGCGCACGATCTGCACGCGCGGCGCGGGATTGCGTTGCATTTTTCCGTGCGGGGCGACGATTGCGCGGAATCGGGGCGGCGGATTCCCGTTGAAATGGGTGAGTTACCGGGCGCGGAAAAAAGAAATCGCGCTGAACCGGCGCTTTGAGCGGATGATTGTGGCGACGGATTATATGAAGCGGGAATTACTGCGCAACGGGTTTGACGCGCGGCGCATTGAAATCCATGCGCCGGTGCCGCGCGGCGACGAGAGCGCGCCGTGCGCTTCGTTTAGCGGCCGGAACCTGATTATTTACTCGGGACAGGTCATTCGCGGGAAAGGGGTGGACGTGCTGCTGGAATCGCTGGCGGAGGTTCGCACGCCGTTCGAGTGCCTGATTTTTGGTGACGGCAATCACCGCGCCTATTGCGAAGGACTGTCGCGGCGGCTGGGGCTGTGCAACCGCGTGCAATTCAAAGGCTATGTTCCGCCGTCGGAACTCGAGGGTTATTACGCGCAGGCGAGCCTGGCGGTGGTGAGTTCGGTTTGGCCGGAGCCCTTCGGCGCGGTCGGCCTCGAGGCCATGCGCCATGAATTGCCGGTGGTGGCCTTCGACGCCGGCGGGATCGGTGAGTGGCTGTTGGACGGCGAAAACGGTTTTTTGGTTCCGTGGATGGATCGGAAGAAATTCGCGTCGCGCGTCGAGCAATTGCTGGCGAATAAAACGCTGGCGCGGCGATTGGGCGGGCGCGGCCGGGAGCTTTTGCGCGACAAATTCAATTTCGACCGATACATTTCCGGCCTGGAAGAAATGTTTTCACGAGTCATCAACGAACGTCTTGAGCGCGGCACCACAGAACTGGAGCATGGACAAACGCGCGCCTGACCAAAACGACGCACTTGATTTTCCGGGGAGCGCAGCCGCCCCGGCTGCCGTTCGGCGCGCCTCGCGCCGAACACGGGGGGCGCGAGAAGGCACGAAACGGCGGGTTAAATCCGCGCCTCAAAGTGAGCCGCGAGGGCGCGTCTCACAGCGCCCGAGGCGGGCGCGGTCCCCATTTCCATCGTTCCTGTCTGACGTCTCGGCTCCCACGTCTCGCCCGCTCTTCGTCGCAATCGTGGGCGGCAGCGGCGCGGGCAAAACCTGGCTGGCGAAAAAACTCCAGGCCGCTCTGGATCCCGAGGCCGCGCGGCTTTCGCTGGACGATTTTTATCGCGATTGTTCGCGCATCCGGCCCGAGCGGAGGGAGAGGATCAATTTCGATAATCCCCGAGCCATCGACTGGCCGAGCATGGAAAAGGTTTTGAATGATTTGCGCGCCGGGCGCGCGGCGCACCTGCCGTGTTACGATTTCAAAACTCATTGCCGGTTGTCGCGGAAAAACACTCTGGCACACAGGCCGGTGGTGCTGGTGGACGGATTGTGGCTGCTGCATCGACGGTCGTTGCGCCGCGTGTTTGGTTTGAAGATTTTCGTCGATTGCCCCGCGCGCACGCGGCGCGGACGGCGGTTGGTGCGCGATTTGCGCTCGCGCGGGCGCTCGCGGGCTTCGATTCTGGAACAATTGCAAAACACGGTTGAGCCAATGCACGCCCGCTTTGTCGCGCCGCAGCAGAAATGGGCGGACGTCGTGGTGCGCCACAATTTCCGCGCGCGCGACGTGCGGCGGATCGCGGAGGAGTTGCGGGCGAGATTGAACGTGCTACGCTCAACCCAGGCGGCAAATGGTCATGAAACTGCAAAATGACGGAGAAACATTGCGCGTGTCCGCCGTGGCGGAATTGAGCGCGGCGAACGCAAATTCTTTTCGCGATGAAACGCGGCACGCGTTCGGCCAAAACCAGCGAAATATCGAAGTGGACCTTTCGCAAACAACGGCGGTGGACAGTTGCGGTTTGGGCGCGCTCGTCGCGCTGCACAAGACGACGTCCAGTCGCGGAGGCGTTTTGCGTTTGCTGAATCCAACCCCGCCTGTGCAACAAATTCTTGAATTGACGCGGATGCATCGCATCTTCGAGGTCATCAAACAATAACATGCCCGACACTTTCGGCGCCTCCCATCCCGCCACGCTGCGGTTTGCGCTGCCGTGCGAGCTCAAACAGGTTCGCGAGGCGGCGCAGACCGCGCATCGCTTCCTCCGGGAGCAAGGGTGCGAGGAGGAAATTCTTTCGGCGTGCGACCTGGCCTTGGTCGAGGCGTGCAACAACGCCATCAAATACGCGCCGGAAAGCGCGCGGGCGCAACCGGTCGGCGTGGAAATCATCTGCCACGACGGCGAATTGGAAATGCGGGTGGCGGATCACACGCGCGGTTTCGAGTGGCCGGAACGAGTGAAATTGCCGCCGCCAGACAGTGAAAGCGGGCGCGGAATTTTTTTAATCCAATCATTGATGGACAGCGCGCGTTACCTGCGCGGCAAGGGCGAAAATATTTTGATCATGCGCAAATCGCGCGCCGACGGCAAAGCCTCGCCCCGGCCCGGCGTGCCGATGGACGGCGACCTGCTCGTCACCGGACTGTTGGATGAATTGAGTCTGGCTTATGAAAGCCTCTCGGCAATTTTTCGCTACAGCACGGGGCAAAACCGGGCCGGCGACCTGATAAAGTTCGCGCGCGGCCTGCTCAGCGACCTGGCCGGAGTGGTCGGGGCGGACTGGTTTGTTTTTCGCACCGCGCAGAATCATTCGCGCATCGATGTCCTCACGGCGTCGGAGTCGGCGCTGGACATGGGTTCGATTATTTTTCGCGGCGAAAACATTGACGCCGATTTTTTGGAAACCGAAGCGGCCGTTTCGCGGCAGGCGGTTTGGTTTGACGAAAGCCGCGCGCTTGTGCCCGGCGACCCGTTACGGTTGAAGCCGCGTTCTCGAGGGGTGGTTTACCCGGTATTCGTCGGGGAAGATTTTGTGGGGACATTGACGCTGGGCAAAAACGTGAAACGCGGTGTTTCAACGCGGGCGGGCGAGCGGGCTTTTACGAACAGCCAGACCAATGTCATCGCCACATTCGCGCAATTTCTGGCGATTCAACTCGTGAACGCGCGGGCGCAGGAGGAGACGGTCACGAACCGCATCATCGCGCGCGAACTGGAACTTGCCGGCAGCATCCAGCGATCGCTTTTGTTGAAGGAACTGCCGCAATTGCCGGGATTTGAACTGGCGGCGTTATGCCGGAGCGCGCACCAGGTGGGCGGTGATTTTTACGACGTGCTGAAACTCACGGAGGACACGGCGCTGCTGGTGATCGCCGATGTGATGGGCAAGGGTGTGCTGGCGGCGATGTTCGCGGCGATCCTGCGCGCCGTCCTGCGCGCGACGCCGGAATTGAATCGCGAACCGGCGGCGCTGCTGGCGCGCGTGAACCAGATTCTGTTTGATGAACTGTCCGGCGTGGACATGTTCATCACCGCGCAACTGGTTTTTGTTGATACCCAGGCGCGGCGGCTGGTGGTCGGCAGCGCCGGACATTGCCCGTTGCTGGTGGCGGATGGCTCCGGAGTGAAAAGCTTGTCGCCGGAGGGGATGCCGCTGGGTATTTTGCCGGACGCGGTTTTCGCGAACGAAACGGTCGAATTGCCGGCGAACTGCCGGGTGCTGCTTTACACGGATGGATTGACGGAAGCGATGGATGCCGCAGGGGAACGTTTCGGCCAGGAACGTTTGACGGATTGGCTCAATGAAAGCCGCGGGCAGGCGCGCCCGGCCAATGAACTCCAGGAGGATTTGGCGAATCGACTGGCGCAATTTCAGGTGAAAACCGGCTTGAATGACGACCAGACTTTCTTAATCCTATCCAGCTAGTGGCATGACGCAACAAATCCTCGTGGTGGACGATGACCAATTGATGCACCGGCTCTTCCAGCACCATCTAGAACGCGCCGGGTATCAAATGGTCTCTGCAATGAATGGGCGGGAAGCTCTCGAGCTTGTCTCGCGCAAACCCCCGCAGTTGATCGTGATGGATATCATGATGCCGGACACCGACGGGCTGGCGGCGCTGCGGGAATTGAAAAAAAACGAGGCTACCAAGGGCATTCCGGTCATCGTTATCACCGCCAACAGCCACGTGATGATGCGCAAGGAATCGGAAAGCTGCGGCGCGGAGGTTTTTCTGACCAAACCTTTCAGCCCGACCCAACTCCTCAACGAAATCCGCCGGCTGGTGCCGCCAGCGTAATAGCCTTCTGCAAAAAGCTCCAAGCGTCCAAGCTCCAAAAGCGCGAGAGTGTTTTAAATAAAACTGTAGCCGTTTATTCGCTAGGGACACCAGGGTCGGAATCCATTAACTCTTATTTTTATCCTTAGCAAAAAAGACGAGCCTCCCTATTTTCCCGACATAAAATAGGGAGGCTCAATTTTAATATTCGGTACGTTGTTTTGTCGATAGAAATCTTTGAAGGATCAGGTTTTGAAGGTGAAAGCGGCTACAGTATTTTTGACATACTCTAGCGAATTTGGAGCTTGGTGATTCTCTGGAGCTTGGACGCTTGGGATTTGGAGCTTTTCAAGTCAACGCCTCGCAGTCACTCCAAACGACTATTGGGCACTTCACCCGATTACCAATTGCCACTGCAAAATGCTGAAATGACTCAGTGACGCGGACGTGTCGCCCGCGTTACGGAATGAAAGCGGTTTTACCTTTATTTGTTTTTGTCGATGCCTGCGGATGGGAAATCATCAAGGACGACCCGTTCGCGCGCGATTTTGCCCCGAACCGCCGGCGCCTGGACTCGGTCTTTGGCTACAGTTCGGCGTGCGTGCCCTCGATTCTTTCCGGCCGCTGGCCGGACGAGCATCGCAACTGGTGCTACTTCGTTTACGACCCGAAGCGTTCGCCGTTCAAATCGCTGCGCTGGCTTCGCTGGCTGCCGTCAAAAATCACCAGCCGCAGAATTTTCCGCCGATGGCTTTCCAAGTTCGTAAAAGTCCAACTCAGCTTTCGCGGATATTTTGATCTCTATAATATCCCGTTCAAGCACATCGCCGAATACGATTTCACGGAGAAGAAAAGCCCGCTCCAGCCGGGCGGCATGAACCGGGGGCCGAATATTTTTGATTTTCTGGAACGGCGCAAAATTTCCTACCACGTGAGTGCGCCGCAAAAGACGGAGCAACAAAACCTCAACGCGCTCATCAGCGACATCAAACGGGAGAACATTAATTTCGCGTTTCTTTATTGGCCGGCACTGGACGGGTTGCTGCACAGCGTGGGCAATCAATCGCCGCAGGTGCCGGAAAAATTGCGCGGTTATGAGCACTGGATTCGCGACCTGATGGCGGTTGCGGAGAAACATTACGCCGAAGTCCGGCTCTATATTTTCAGCGACCACGGCATGGCGAATTGCGACGTGTTGCTGGATTTGAAGTCCAAAATTGAGCCGCTGCCGTTGAAGGCCGGGAAGGATTACGCGGTGGTGTACGATTCCACCATGGCGCGCTTCTGGTTTTTCAATGAGCGCGCGCGGGAAGAGATTACAGCGGCGCTGAAGACCGTCCCGCAGGGGCGCGTTCTGCCGGATTCGGAATTGAAGGAAATGCGCACGCATTTTCCCGACGGTTATTTTGGGCAATTGATTTTTCTCGCCGATGAAGGCGTGCTCATCGTGCCGAGTCACATGGGCGAGCGCCCGATTCGCGGGATGCACGGCTATCATCCGCACGCGAAACATAGTTACGCGATGCTTTGCAGCAATCAACCGGACGTGCCGGAGGACGTCGCGGGCATCACGGACATTTTCCGGTTGATGACGCGCGATGCGGAACTCGCGGTGGCCAGAAATTGCAGCCCGGTGCAGACGGTTTATGAGCAACCCAGCCTTGTTCGCTGAAAGCCTGGGCGCGTTTCAGCGAAAATCCGGCTTCGGCACGCAAGAGCCGCCGGTGAGCATCATCATGCGCTCCTACAACGAAGGCTGGGCGTTGCGCGACACGCTGGCCGCGCTCCGGGCGCAGGATTATAAGAATTGGGAATTGATCGTCATCGATTCCGGTTCAACGGACGGCTCCGTGGATTTAATCCGGCAGGCGAACCCGGCGCACTTCGTCCAAATCAAACACGAAGATTACAATCCCGCGCGCGTGATGAACCAGGGGATGGAACTGGCGCGGACGGAATTCGGGATTTTCCTGAATGCGGACGCGACGCCGCAGGGAACGGACTGGTTGCGCCCGTTGGTGGCGGCGTTGCAGGACCCGCAAGCGGCGGCAGTGTTCGGCCGGCAGATTCCGCGCCCGGATTGCCGCGCGGTTTATGCGCATGATTATGAACGATGCTTCGGGGCGAGGCGCGAGTCGACGCAGTGGGAGCATTTTTTCAGCATGGTCAGCAGCGGTTTGCGCAAGGACATCTGGCGCAAACGCGGCTTCCTGGAAAAAATGCAATACTCGGAGGACGACGAATACACGCGCTGGTGCCGCGAGCAGGGGTATGCGGTGGTCTACGTGCCGGAATCGGTGGTGATGCACTCGCATAATTACACGCCGCAACAGGCCTACAAACGCAGCTTCGGCGAAGCGAAGGCATTGGCCGCGGTATGGAATGGGGCGCCGACCGAAATCAATTTTACCAGGACGGTGTTGCTGGGCTGGGCCAATGACGCGCGGCGCGATTTGCTTTTTTGCTCCCGCGAGAAGCGCCTGGGCGAATGGCCGCACGCCGCGCGCATCCGCTGGCATCAACGCCGCGCCAAACTCGCCGGATTTCGCGAGGGGTGGAAATTTTATCGAAACCAGGGAGCGCCGGCGTCTCGCCGGCAAGAATCAGTTTCCGAGGCGCAGCAACTTGCCGGCGAGACGCCGGCGCTCCCAGCCGAAAATGGAGCCTCCTCACGTCGGCTGCTACGGTTTACGATCGATGGCAGTGACACGTTGGAAAATCATCTGGCGCAAACCTGCGAAAAAGTTCTCGCGGAAGTGCGGGCGCTGCTTCCCCGCCAGAAACTCGAGGCGCTCGTGCTGGGCGGCGGCTACGGTCGCGGGCAAGGCGGTGTTCTGAAAACAAAATCCGGCGATGCGCCTTACAACGATCTGGAGTTTTACGTCTTCCTGCGCGGCAACCGGATTCTCAACGAGCGCAAGTTTCACGGAGCGTTGCAGGCGTTGGGCGAACGCTTGTCGCCGGAAGCTGGTTTGCACGTGGAATTCAAAGTCGATTCGCTCCGCCGGCTGCGTCGAAGCCCGGTGACCATGTTCAGCTACGACCTGGTTTCGGGCCATCGAACATGGCTGGGCGGTGAAAATATTTTTGCCGGATGCGAGCGTCATCTCGATGCCTTCCACATTCCGCTGGGCGAAGCGGCGCGGCTTTTGTTCAATCGCTGCACCGGCCTGTTGCTCGCCAAAGAGCTGCTGCAAAAGCGGGAATTGACGCCGGACGACGCCGATTTTGTGGGGCGCAACCTGGCGAAGGCGCAACTTGCGCTCGGCGATGCGGTGCTGGTGGCGGCGGGAAAATATCATTGGGATTGTTTGCAGCGGCGTCGCGCGCTGGCGGAAATCACGACGGATGAGGAGCCGCTTTGGGCGCAGGAAGTGCAGCGGCATCACGCGGCGGGCGTGGATTTCAAATTGCACCCGCGGCGGATTGCAAAATCGCCGGCGGAATTTCGGGCGGAACACGAAACCATTTCGCGGCTGGCCCAACGGGTCTGGTTGTGGCTGGAGAGCCGCCGCTTAAACCAGCGATTTTCATCCGCGCACGATTACGCTTTCAGCCTGGTGGAAAAATGCGCCGGCACTGCGCCGTGGCGCAACCTGCTTTTGAACGTGAAAACTTTTGGCGTGCGCAGCGTGCTCGACCAGACTTCCGAGCGCTACCCGCGCGAGCGGCTGCTGAATTCGCTGCCGCTGTTGCTGTGGGACGAGCCGCTGAATGATTTGCGGGTGAAAAGACATTTGCAAAAGGAGTTGCGGACGACGGCATCGGATTGGCAAGGTTTCGTCGCGGCCTATCGGGCCGTTTGGCCGAAATTTAGCTAGAGCAATTGAATTCCACCGCCGAAACCATTCAATGGCCCGCCCGCGCGGACGCTCCGCCGCTGGCGGGAAATGAAATTCACGTCTGGGCAACGACGCTCTCCACGTCTGCCCAGGGTTTGGAAGATTTCGCCGCAATCCTTTCACCGGACGAAAAAGAGCGCGCCCGCAAATTTAAATTCGACAAACATCGCAACCGCTTCATCGCCGGGCGTGGTGCGCTGCGCAAAATTCTCGGACAATATTTGCGCGCGGATGCGGTGGACCTGCGCTTTGTCCACTTAACGAATGGCAAGCCGGCGCTGGCCGAATCCTTCGAGAGCGCGGGAATTCATTTCAACCTCGCGCACTCGGACGAGTTGGCGCTGGTCGCCGTAACGCGGTTGGGTATGGTGGGCGTGGATGTCGAGTGCATTCGCCCGGTCAAAGACATGGATGAACTGGTGGCCCGGTTTTTTTCGCCGCGCGAAAACGAAGCGTTTCAAAAAGTTCCCGAGGATAAAAAGCCGGCGGCGTTTTTTAATCTGTGGACCCGCAAGGAAGCATTGCTCAAGGCAACCGGCGAAGGCATTACGCGCTCGCTGAGCCTGGTCGAGGTTTCGTTCCTGCCGGGTGAACCGGCACGATTGGTCGCGATTTCCGGCGATACAGCGAAAGCTGCAGAATGGGGCTTGCAGGAACTATCTCCTGCGACGGGATTTACTGGAGCTGTTGCAATTCAGGCGAAGGATGTTGAGGTGAAGTGTTGGAAATGGTAAGATTGGCACGTTGAGCGGCACGGCCTTTAATCGTAGGAGAGGCATCCTGCCTGTCTCCATTTTCGATTTTCTGCATTAAAAAGTTAGAGACAGGCGGGACGCCTGTCCTACGGCTACGCCTTTTTGCTCATCTGCCGATGCACGAAAAAATAATACAGCCCGCCCAGCACCAGCACCGCCCCGCCAATCCAGATAGTAAGATGGCGCAATTCGCCTTTCATCAATTGCTCATCCTGCCCCGCCTTGATGCCCACGTAACACAGCACCGAACACCAAATGCCCGAGCCAAGGATCGTGAAAAGCGAGAACAGTTTGTAATTCATCCGCACCACGCCGGCGGGAATGCCGATGAGATGCCGTACGACGGGCAGCAAGCGCGAAATGAAAATGCCCATCGAGCCGTAATGCTTCGTCCAGCTTTCCGCGCCTTCAATTTTTTCCGGGGTCACGAGCATTAGCCGCCCATAACGCATGAACAAGGGCCGGCCTGCGAGGCGCGCCGCCCAATACATCAAGGTCGCGCCGAGCCAGGAGCCGATGGTTCCGGCGATGACAATGCCCGCGACGCTCAACGGAATTTGTCCCGTATGCGCGAGATGCGCGGCGGGCGGAATGACCACTTCGCTCGGCAGCGGCAGCACAGAGCTTTCCGCCGCCATCAGCAGCGCGATGAGCGGATAACCGCCACTCGACAAAGCATTCGTGTACCACTCGATGAGATGCTTGAACATGCGCGCTGGTTATAGCGGAAACGAGAGCGAACGCAATTACTTTGACGGGTTATCGTAGAACTTTTGAATTTCTTCGGCGGTGGCGGGCTGCGGCCAGACCCAATCGCGTTCGGACTGCCAGTAAAGCGATTTATGCTGCGGGTTCGCTGAAGTCGGATTACCGCCGTCATCCTTGCCGTCGTCACCGATGGAATAAAGCGTGAACGAGGCGTCTGGATTGCGCCGATATCGCAAAGGCTGGCCGTCTATATCGCGCGGAACGGTGGGAAGAAATTCCAGTGTGAGCACGGACAACGACGGCGGATAATCCCCGTGCTTCAACTGATAACGTTTGAGAGCGATGGCCGTTATAACAGCATTCCTTGCCACCTCCATTCTCATTGCCCGGCTGAAAGCTTTGGCGAGAGACGACACCGAATCGGACAAGGCAAAATGCAGATCCACCGTAACGGGATCCGAGGACCAGAAATAAGTATTTTCGTTCGTGGGTATGGAGAGCTTCGCGATATTGGATTGAAGCTCGTTTTGGATCGATAACCAGGCGTCGTTTGTTTGGGCGACACGGCATGCATTCAATATCAACTCATCACCTTTAAGCGTGCAGAGTTCATCGGGATAGGACCACCAATAGCGCCACTGGAAGATATGGGATCTTATTCTGATCGGATCAAGGGTAGAGATCTTTGGCCTCGAAAACCACGCCGGTGCATTGACCAACTGACTTCCAAATTCCGAATATATACTGCGCCATTTGGTGATGGTAATAAGGCTGATGGCGCGCTCCATTTCCATACTCGCTTCCATCGAATGAAAAAATTCCAGGCTTGCCCAATCCTTTTGCAGCGCAGCCAATTGCTCGTAAGTGACATTGGTGGATTGCAGGATTTCCCACGTCCCCGAAACCGCGATCGAGGCAATCGCAATGCGCACCAATTCAGAGATGAGCAAATGCTCTCCGGGCATGGCTTTGGCAATTGCCAAGGTGGTTCGCAGATCGCTCACCGCCGAAGTGTCGTCGCCGCGGTGCAGATCGGAAACCGCAGCCGTTTGCAACCGAAGCGCAGCGTGTTTAACTTCCATCAAATACAAATTGGTAAAATCGAGATGATCCATTCCCGCCTTATAGTGGATTCGAAAATCGAAAATCGGTTTCTCAATGATTTGCCGGAGCAGTGCAAAATAATTTGTATCGCGTGCGACTGCCGTCTCCACTTCTTTCCATGAATTGGTTGCGTTGTAACTCCATGCCTCCGATTGCTGCGAGCAAACCGCTGCCTTCCCCGGCGCCACCATCTTCATGGCATCATAGTCATTCGAAGAAAGCAGGCTTTGGTCGTCCTTAATCATCGCAGCGGCATTGCGAAATGTATCCGCGCCATTTTCCTCCGACGACGGAGGCGGTGGAAGGACCTGCGCCAAATCCATCGGCTCGCCTTTGGCTTTGAGCTCCGCGAT
>DASXHY010000671.1:0-5121 GCA_036488095.1 Verrucomicrobiia bacterium
GCCACGGTGAGTTTCAGCCCTCAATCGCCGATCTACGACATCACCGGCAAATTCAAACCGACCGATCCCAAGGGCGTGGCCGCGCCTTTTCACGTTAAAGTCCTGTTGACCGACGGCATGATTGAGAAGTTGCAGAAGTTACAAGGCGTGGAGGTCAAGGAACCGAACACCATGCTCTTGAGCGTCATGATGACGCTCCTGCCGATCCTATTAATCGGCGGGTTCATCTGGTTCTTCTTCATCCGCCAAATCAAGATGGCCGGCAAAGGCGCATTGAGTTTCGGCAAGAGCAAAGCGCGCCTGCTCGCCAAGGAGCGAAACAAAACGACTTTCAAAGACGTGGCCGGCATTGAGGAAGCCATCGAAGAAGTTTCCGAACTCGTCGAGTTCCTCAAAGACCCGAAGAAATTTCAACGCCTCGGCGGCAGAATCCCCAAAGGCGTGCTGATGATCGGCCCGCCCGGCACCGGCAAAACCCTGCTCGCCAAAGCGATCGCCGGGGAAGCCGACGCTGCCTTCTTCAGCATCAGCGGTTCGGATTTCGTCGAAATGTTCGTCGGCGTCGGCGCGAGCCGCGTGCGCGACATGTTCGAGCAGGCCCGCAAGAACACGCCTTGTCTGGTCTTCATCGATGAAATCGACGCGGTCGGCCGCTCAGGCGGCCACGGACTCGGCGGTGGCAACGACGAACGCGAACAAACCCTGAACGCGTTGCTCGTCGAAATGGACGGATTTGATACGCAGGAAGGCATCATCATTATTGCCGCCACCAACCGACCGGACGTTCTGGACCCCGCCTTGCTGCGGCCCGGACGTTTTGACCGGCAGGTCACCGTGAATTTGCCCGACGTCCGCGGACGCGAAGGGATTTTGAAAGTTCACGCGAAGAATGTGAAACTCGCGCCCGGAGTTGATTTGTCGATTATCGCCCGCGGCACGCCCGGTTTTTCGGGCGCGGAATTGGCCAACCTTTTGAACGAAGCCGCGTTGCTGGCTGCCAGCACCAATAAAAAAGCGGTGGGCATGAAAGAGCTCGAGGAAGCGCGCGATAAAGTCCGCTGGGGCCGCGAGCGGCGCAGCCTCGCCATGACCGATCAGGAAAAGAAATATACCGCCTGGCACGAAGCCGGCCACGCCATCGTCAACGTGCTGCTCAAACACACGCACCCGTTGCACAAGGTGACGATCATTCCTCGCGGCCAATCGCTCGGTTCGACAATGTCCTTGCCCAAACAGGACGTGCTCAGCCGCCGCCGCAAGGAAATGCTCGATGACATCGCCATGATTATGGGCGGGCGTATCGCGGAGGAAATCGTGTCTGACGATATTTCCACCGGCGCCGCCATGGACATCCAGCAGGGCACAAAAATTGCCCGCGCCATGGTTTGCGAATACGGCATGAGCGACAAATTGGGCATGGTCCAATACGGCGACAACGACGAGTATGTTTTCCTGGGCCGCGAAATGGGCCGCTCGAAAGTTTACAGCGAAGATACCGCACGGGAAATTGACGCGGAAATCAAACGCATCATCGACGAGCAATATAAGATCGCCAAAGACCTCATCATGGGAAACCTGGACAAGCTTGAGTTAATCGCGAAATCGCTGCTGGAATACGAGACTCTGGAAGGCTCGCAGGTGGAGGAAATTGTCCGCACCGGCAAATTCACCCCGCCCACGCCGCCGCCGCAGGTGGATCCGCCGCATGGCGCGCCCGCCGGCACACCGTTGCCGGAAGCGCCTGCCAAGCCGGCCCCTCCCAAGCTGCCCGGCGGCCTCGGCAATCCCGCTCCCGCGCCGGTCTGATTGCTGACGCGGACGGAAAAGGGCAGGGCACCCCTTATCAATTATTCACCCTCGACGTGCGTTCTCGAGTTGAACCCGTCGAGGGTTTATAATGCAGTCTTAAAATAGTGAAAACAGGGCTTGCATTGCCGCAGTCGCAAGACTACGCTTTGCGCTCTTTTTGGGAAAAACCCTTAAGTTTGTGGCAGTTTGCCACGAGTTGGAAACGATTGATTTATGGCAGTTAAAATTCGCATGAAGCGGGTCGGCACGAAAAATTTGCCGGTCTTCCGCATTGTTGTAGCCGATGGCCGCAGTCCCCGCGATGGCAAGTTCATCGAGGAAATCGGCACCTATCAGCCGTTGAAAAAAGGTGACAATTTCACCCTCAACCTCGACCGCGCCAAATACTGGCTCAGCAAAGGCGCCCAGCCGAGCGACACCGTCGCCAGCTTTTTGAAAAAGGCCGCCAAGGCCGCGCCCGCGGCGGCTTAAGGCAAAATGAAAAATGCAAAATTAAAAATGGGCGCGCGGCCGGATGCGTCGCCCTCAGTTTTTGCATTTTTAATTTTTAATTTTTAATTGTATGCAGGCCTTTCTCGAGTATGTCGTTAAAGGACTGGTGCAACACCCGGACGCGGTCACCATCACACCGGTCGAGCGCGAGGGAACGACAGTTTATGAACTGCGGCTCGATCCGCAGGACGTCGGCAAAATTATTGGCCGGCAAGGCATGACCATCAACGCGATCCGGTCGCTGTTGCTGGCCGGCAGCGCGAAAAAGGGAATGCGTTGCACCGTGGAAATTGTGGAAGACCGGACTTGAATCGTCCTCGTCCTCGTGCTCGTCCTCGTAAGTCGATTTCGAGGACGAGCACGAGCGCGAGGGCGAGCACGATAAGTGAAAATTGACGTGCTGACCTTGTTTCCGGCGATGTTCGCCGGGCCGTTGGATGAGAGCATCATCAAGCGGGCGCGGGATGCGGGTTTGTTGGATTTGAAAATCCACCAGTTGCGGGATTACACCCATGACCGTCACAAGACGGTCGATGACCGTCCGTTCGGTGGTGGACCGGGCATGTTGTTGAAGCCCGAACCGATCTTTGAAGCAGTGGCAGCGATAGCGCGGGAAACCACGCGCGTCATTTTGCTTTCGCCCGCGGGCCGGCCGTTCAGCCAGGCCATCGCGCGCGAGTTGTCGCAGCAAGCGGATTTGTTGCTCGTCACCGGCCATTACGAAGGCTTTGACGAGCGGATCCGCGAGGAACTGGCGGACGACGAATTGTCCATCGGCGATTACGTGCTGACCAACGGAGCGTTGCCGGCGATGGTTGTGATTGATGCGGTGGCGCGGTTGCTGCCCGGCGTTCTCGGCGATGACGAAAGCTCGAAAGAAGAATCGTTCAGCGCGGACGGGCCGGGGCTGGAATATCCGCAATACACGCGGCCGGCGGAATTTCGCGGGATGAAAGTCCCCGAAGTGTTGCTGTCCGGCAACCACGCGGAAATCGCCAAATGGCGCGCCGCGCAGGCGAAACTGCGCACGAAAGAACGACGACCGGATTTAATGTAGCGGCGGTCTGTGACCGCCGCGCGAAAGATTTATATGAACCAGGCATTACTTGAAAAAATTCATTCGGAACAGTTCCGCAAAGAAAAAGCGGAATTCAACGTGGGCGATAGCGTGCGCGTGCACACCAAAGTCGTGGAAGGCGATAAAGAGCGCATCCAGATTTTCGCCGGAGTCGTCATCGGCATGCGCGGTCGCGGTCTGAACGAGACCTTCACCGTCCGCCGCATCAGCTATGGCGAAGGTGTGGAACGCATTTTCCCGGTGCACTCGCCCCGCGTGGACAAGATCGAAGTCGAACGCAAAGGTTCCGTGCGCCGCGCCAAGCTGACTTACCTGCGCAAACGTCTCGGCAAGGGCGCCACCTTGGTGAAGGAGCGGGAAGCCAAAGCCGAAGCCGCCGCTCCGGCAAAGGCTTAATCCAACGCGCAAACTTTCATTGGCGCCGCGAACCTGAAAAGGCTCACGGCGCCATATTAATTCCCGGCGTGAGTTATTTCCCACGATGGTAGGGCGCGTCACTCCGTGCGCGCCGTTGGACTGCGTAAAAAAAGGCTGCCGCTTGGTGCGGTATCCAGCGCGGCGCGCACGGAGTGACGCGCCCTACCTTGGCGCTGCGGTTTTTTCCTGTGAGTTTGCCGCCCATCGCAGCCCATCAACAGTCGTCGCTTCCCATCCGTTCCCCCGCAGCGAAATTTTCACCGCTCCCATTTCACTCGTGCAAAGCACGGGGACGCCACGTTTCTCCAACCGCTCACGCAACGCGCGGCTCGCGCGCTGCTTCGCCGGCAATTCCGAATCCGCGATAATGATGAGCCTGGGATTAATCGCCTCGAGCAAGGCGTCCTTTAACGGTTCGTTCTCTTCCGGCAAACCGGCCACGACAATATCCGCCCCCAAATCCGTGCAGCGTTCAAGCAACGCCTCCTGGCCCGGCCTTCCCAAATTCGATAACAACAAAATCCGAGTCCCGCTAAACTCTCCCCGCAAAACGAGCGGGTTGTCGTCCGCATGCGGGAAAGAATTCATCCCGCCGGGATGCAACACCGTCCAATTTGAAAACTTATCGCCGCAGTTGACGACCTGCTGCCATCCGGGACTTCTCTCCAAAAACTGGATAACCTCACGGTAAGCCGGTGAGCGGAACCGCACCGCACTGGTTACAACTTTGCCGATCGTCACCTGCGTCTGTAGATTTTTGAACCCGCCAATTTGTCCTTCGGCGCCGTGTGTGAGCACGACACGCGGCAGGGAGTCAACGCCCTGGGCCTGCAAATAAGGTTTCAGCACGAACCCAGAACGTTCGTTCCCGCAATCAATCAACAAATCGTTCCGACTCCCCGGCGCATCGCAATAGATGACGTTCCCACCGTTCAACGGCAGGATTGTTAGGCGCATTGCCGATTGCTCGCGCCACCATTGGCCGCACCAAACCGCGAGGAGAAAAATCACCGAGGCACATTTCCATTTCCGTCCTTGGACTTTGAATAGCCAGCCGGTGACGATGGCGAGCAACATCAGATAATAGAGTGCGATAGTGAACCAATTCGGCGTCGCCACATAAGCGTAAGCGTGCGGCAAACCAGCGAACCACTCGCTGCTCCCGTGAATCCAATCCATCAAATGCCGGCCCGCGTGATTGAATATTATTGCGCCCGCCGGCAACCACCCGGCCAGGAGCAGGCTGGCGAGGTTGCTCGCGAGCACCAACATGCACAACGGAACGGCAACCACGTTCGCCAGCGTGCTGACCGGCGTGAATATGT
>DASXHY010000137.1:0-6013 GCA_036488095.1 Verrucomicrobiia bacterium
CAACCAGAAGGTCTTCCCATCCTCTCGTTCTCTCATCGAGGACATCCAATTCCTCAAGCATCGTTTCCCGTGTAGGGATCGGGTCGCCATTGGCGATGTTGGCTGCGGCGATTTGTCTTAACTCAGCATACTTGCGGTGACGTTCGACAACGACCTTCTCTTTCGGCATGCCCGTATAATCGATTCCGTCGATGACGGCCCAGCATGCCATCCATGCAAAAAGGATGCACGGGGCGAGAAGATACGCGACGCTTTTGGCATCCATTAAATAGAATCGCGCTTCGGTTTGTGGATTAGTGGCGGCAACCTTGTTTTCCATTTACCGAGCAAAACCCAGGTGCGTTCAACCGGCAAGCCTAAACACCACTCGTCAATACTTGTCTGTTCCCAAAGCTCGATTGGGCGGACGATGAGGATGTGCTGCGGAAAATGTTGCCGGTGAAAGCGCCTGGCTTTCGGAGCGTCGTCAGCCACTGCATCGCGTAAACGGGTCGGCGTTCCGTAATCTATTTCAACGTCATTGTCCGTCGGAATACCAAAACTACGCCGTTCGCTCAAAATGTATATCCGTGCATTTCAATCTCCTTTGCAAATGCCCTGGCGATGATCGCCTTTTGCGATTCGGTGTAGACCTGCTGATAAGGCGTGCGCGTTTTCTGATGTCCCGACTTGGCGTTAATACCCAACGTGCCGCTGAAAGGGATTCCCAATCTGCCAAAAACGCGGCCAAGACCTTCCATCAGGGACTCGTAGCGAATCACCTCATCCACGATCAATTGGCCATTATTGTCCGTGTAGATCGGGTGATTGATGGGAAGCCGGTTTTTTCCGAGATACGCATCCATCGTTTTGAGCCCGTCGGGGAAGTCTTTTTCCATGTGAAAACCGGACAGCACCTTGTCCCACGGATTTCTTTCCACGCAAAATTTGAAATAACTATTCCACGTGCTGGCCGGTATCGTGGCCCGCACGGCTTTGGCGGGCATGTGATTGAAAAATTTTCTTCGTTTTGCCAGTCGTCTCAACACGGCCAGCCGGGACCAGCCGCGGTACACCATCATCTGGGGAATCGGGTTCCAGAATCCCTTGTGGTTCCGCGCCACATGCGGCTCCACGTGCGGCCTGACCGGAGTGAGGACATCGTCATCGGCACAATGTTGCGAAAGAAAGACCTCGATGCTGGAGCCGGCGGTCTTGATGGTTTTGATGAAGATGAATTTGTATTTGTGGGAAATGATCATTCAACGCATTCCGATGACTCGAAAGGGCCGCCGCAAATCAGAGGCTGTCTGAAAATGCGTAGCAGCCGACGTGAGTCGGCTCTGACTACTCGCCGATTTAGCGGTCTCAAGATGAAATTTGAGCCGACTCACGTCGGCTGCTACGATGAAAGGAATTTTCAGACACGCTCTCAGGATGGACCCCATTGCATTTTCGGTAAAAGTTCGCAGTATTTCCGTGGAGTGAATTCGGAGAAGCTGCACTGTCGCCAATCGTTTCAATATTAAAATGGTCGGGGCGGTGAGATTCGAACTCACGACCTCTTGCACCCCAAGCAAGCGCGCATACCAGGCTACGCTACGCCCCGAACCATCCACCGGATTACTCCGGCAAGGAAAGCACTATGCCGCCGGTGACCGCACTTCACAACTCAAAAAAATCCCGCTCTCGCACATTCTTGACATCTTCGTAAGGTTTTGACCCTATTCCGTGAGCGGGCGGCACCGGGGCTATCGTGGTGCGGCTCGTTTTGAGTCCAAAAACGTGGGAACCAATCTGCTGACACTGGAAAAGCTTGACGATCAAAGCGCGAGTTATCACGCGATCCAGATCGCTGTCATCGTTTGTCTCGCTATCCTGGCGCATTTCCTGGTGAGTCTTTTGCGATTCATCAGCGATTGGCTCATTCGGAAAAGTGCGGCAAAAAAATCCCCGGTTGGTTTCGTCACCCAACAGCCCAAATTCATCACGCTCACCGGCCTGATTACCAGCGCGCTGACCCTGATCATTTATTCCGTGGGGCTGGCTTTCATCATGAATGTGCTGGGCATGCCCACCAACAAGTTTATCGCTACCTATCTGGCAACGGCGTCAGTCGTGGGTTTCGCGGTGGGCTTCGGCTCACAAGGCCTGGTGCAGGATGTGATCACCGGATTAACGCTTATTTTCACGGACACGCTCGAGGTGGGTGATATGGTGGAGGTTTCCGGGTACGTCGGGCGCGTCGAGAGGGTGGGGCTGCGTTTCACGGAACTGCGGAATTTTTTTAACCAGCAGGTGTTTCTCTCCAACCGCAACATCTCGAACATCGCGCGGTTTCCGCGCGGCGGCGTTTGCGCGTACGTGGACGTGCGTATTCCTGAGAAAGCGGACCGCGTTAAAATTGTCGAAACGGTCGGGCGGGTTGCCAAGGGAACCTGGGAACAATTCAAGGCAATCATTCTGACTGAGCCGGACGTTTCGGATATCCTGCCAACGAAGCCCGACGACCGCGAATTTGTCCGGGTTACGTTCAAAATCTGGCCGGGACAAGGCTCGTTGATCGAAACAACATTCCGCCAACGCGTCGTCGAAGCGTTGAAACAAATCGATCCAAATTACGCTGATTGGATGGTGGTGACCACGTACCGTGCGCTGGATACGAGCGCGACCAACATCTCAATCTAAAGAGAAACTACGCCGGATGCGGCGCTTTCTTTTTGACGAATGTGTGCGTCGGATGGCCGTAAAATACTTCCGCGGCTTCCATCAGCGTTTCCGAAAGCGTCGGATGCGGATGAATCGACAATGCCATGTCCTTCGCCGTGAGGCCGGCTTCCACCGCGAGAACGCCTTCGGCGATTAATTCGCCCGCGCCCGAGCCGACGATTCCCACGCCGAGAATGCGCTCGGTCTTGGGGTCGATGATTAACTTGGTCAAGCCATCCGGGCGGTCGAAAGTTAACGCCCGGCCGGAAGCTGCCCACGGGAATTTCGCCACTTCTATATGGATGCCCTTTTGCTTTGCCTCTCCTTCCGTCAAACCGCACCAGGCCAATTCCGGGTCCGTGAAAACAACCGCCGGAATAATTACGTCTTTGAACACGCTGTCCTCGCCCAGGATGACTTCTACGGCCACGCGAGCCTCGCGTGAAGCCTTGTGCGCAAGCAGCACGCCGCCGGCGACGTCGCCGATCGCATAAATCGCCGGGTCTTCGGTCTGCTGTTTCTCGTTGACCTTGATGAAGCCCTTTTCGTCGCGGGTCACCTTGGTGTTTTCGAGGCCGATGTCTTCGCAGTTCGGCACGCGCCCGACTGCCACGAGCACGCGGTCGTAAAGCTCTTCCTTTTTCTGGCCGTCCACTTCCATTTCCACTTTGATTTGTTTTCCCTGCGTGGACATTTTGCCGACCTTGGTTTTCAGCCGGACTTCTTTGAAATTCTTTTTCGCATAGGCGACCACCGGTCGCGCGAGGTCAGGATCAGCGCCCAACAGAATTCCGTCCAGAGCTTCCACGAGCACAATCTTGCTGCCCAGCGATGCGTAGACGGTGCCCAGCTCCATGCCGATATAACCGCCGCCGATGACGAGCAGGTTTTCGGGAATTTCCTCCACCTCGAGCGCTTCGCGCGAGGTCATTACGCGCGGATTACCGAGGTCAAACGCTTTGGGCAGGGCTGACTTCGAGCCGACCGCAACAATAGCCTGCTCAAAATTGATGAACTTTTGCCCTTCCTCGGTCTCGACGCGCAGCGTGTTGGAATCCTCAAAATAACCGCGCCCGGCCCAGACCTCCACGCCGCGCAATTTTGCCAATTGGGCCACACCGCCGGAAAGTTTCGCGATCACCGCGTCTTTCCACTGGCGCAATTTCGCTAAATCGACGTTTGGTGTCTGGAAGGTAATGCCGCGATGCTCAGCTTCTTTCGCGAGCGAAAGTGTGTGGGTCGCGTAGAGCAACGCCTTCGAGGGAATGCAGCCGCGATTCAGGCACACGCCGCCAAGTTTTTTATCCTGCTCGATCAGAATGACTTTTTTGCCCAGGTCAGCCGCGTAAAAGGCCGCCGCGTACCCGCCGGGGCCGGCGCCTACCACTACGACTTCAGTTTTTGTCGGTTCCATAAAATTATTTGCTCCTCCTCGTTCTCTTTTTCGTCCTCGTCCTCGAATGTGGTTCAGTGGTGTTTATGCGATATTCAACCGGATCTTCTCCAACTCGATCCGATGGGGAATCAAAGCGATCCACCAACCCACATAACATAGAAACAATCCTAACGAGAATTGTTTTGCCCTCGTAAATTCGGTCATCTTTTAGGATCTTTTTTGCCACTAGTGCGTCTAAGCAGGCCGCGCATTCCATTGCGGAGCCGCGCGCGTCATCAAAAAACTTCGCTCGCACCTGTCGTTGGCGCTTTCCATTGCCTTCCGCGGTATTCAACAAAGATGAAAGACTGGCACGATCAAGTTGATCGCAAACTTCAGCGATTCTCCTGGCCGGTTTGGTGGAAACCTCCTCGAGCAAGTCCGTTACCCATCCAATAAATCGAAGTTCGAATTGGTACACGTCCAGCTTTTCGTGATCGAACATCACGGTGGGATCTGCCGCTGTTTTGTTTGTCGATATTTCGCTCATATATTCGAGGACGAGGACGAGAAGGAGGACGAGGACGAATCAAATGCGCACCTGCTTCTCGTCAAAATTCTCAATCGCCTTCACCAAATCCACGATGAAACGCGCCGCGCCGCCGCCATCAATCACGCGATGATCGTAGGAAAGCGCCACCGGCAGGATTGTTCGCGGCTCGATTTTATTCTCGCGCACGACGGCTTTGTTGGCGCCTTTGCCGAGACCCAGAATCGCGACTTCGGGCTTGTTAACGATGGGTGTGAACTGCCCGCCGCCGATACCGCCCTGGTTCGAAATCGTGAAGGAGCCGCCTTTCAATTCATCGCTGGAAACTTTTCGCTCGCGTGCTTTGGTGGCCAGTTCTTCCAGGTCCTTTGACAATTGAACGAGGTCCTTCTTGTCCGCGTCGCGGAGCACCGGTACAATCAAGCCCGCTTCGGTATCCACGGCGATGCCGATGTGGACATAGTCTTTCAAGACGATTTCCTGCGTTGCCTCGTCGAGGCTGGAATTGAAAAACGGATGTTTCTTCAGCGTGTCGGCGACGGCCTTGAGTACGAATGAAGTTACCGTTAGGCGCGCGCCTTTTTTCTCGTAGGCCTCGACGTATTTTTTGCGCAACGCGAGCAAGCCGGTGATGTCGGCCTCGTCGAATTGCGTCACGTGAGGAATGGTGTTCCAGTTTTCCGTCATGCGCCGGGCGATGACCTGGCGCAAGGGCGAGAGCGGTTTTTTAGTGACGCTACCCCACTTGGAAAAATCCACGGATTCCGCCGCGGGTTTTGCGGCCGCTCCGCCCGCGGATGACTTGGGCTGCGCCGCGAGTTTCTGCAATCGCTGAATGTAAGCGCGTACATCTTCCATCGTCACCCGGCCGCCACGAGCGCTGCCGCGGACGCGCGCCAAATCAATTCCCAATTCCCGCGCCAGCTTGCGAATGACCGGCGAAGCGGCGACTGCGGCGTTCGATTTCTCCATCGACTCGCTGGACTCGGGTGAGGCTTTCTCTTCCTGCTCCGGTTCAGCTTCAGGTTCCGGCGCTTGCGCTTTGACCTTTGGCTTTGGCGCTTCGGCGGCAGGTTTTGCTCCGGCGGTTGCGGCGCCATCGCCGGAAAGCGAAAGGAGTTTTTGCCCGACGCTGATTTTGTCGCCGGTCTTGACGAAGATTTTGGTCACTGTCCCCGCCCCGGTAGACGGAATCGTCGCCACCGCCTTTTCATTTTCCAATTCCAGAATGGCCTGGTCCTTCGCAACCTGATCGCCTTCTTTAACGAACAGGTTTACGACCGTCCCCTAATCGGCGCCCTCACCAAGAGCTGGAAGTTTTATGTCCATAGTCCAATGTGAAACCCATCATGCTTTGTGCGTTCTCTGCGTCCCTTCGCAGCCCAAATCGGCAAGCTAGA
>DASXHY010000212.1:0-6448 GCA_036488095.1 Verrucomicrobiia bacterium
TTGTGGGCCGGCTTGGCGGCAGCGAAGGAATTGCCACTCTCGATGAATCGCTTCTGATGGGACTCCCGGTGACCAAAGCGGGCCGGCTCGCCATCGACCAACTTCTTGAAGACTATCGCCTACTTGGGAACAACGACCTGGAACCTGTTCTGAACTGCATTCGAGACTATCCACGCGACGAAAATCCTGGACCCGTGCCTACGGATGTTTTCTCGTTCCATGCCGATAGCGCCACGGTGGAAGCAGACACCTATCTTTGCACCTATCA
Source organism: Verrucomicrobiia bacterium (assembly GCA_036488095.1). Lineage (GTDB taxonomy): Bacteria > Verrucomicrobiota > Verrucomicrobiia > Limisphaerales > DASXHY01 > DASXHY01. Next base: position 269 of record DASXHY010000212.1, read on the forward strand.
CGGACCGGCAAGCGAGGGCTTGCGCAACGAAGATGCGCAACGGCGCGTGGATATTCCCGAAACCCGCGCTGAACTTCTCAAGCGCTTTGGCGGGAAAGACGATCATTCCTTCCGCAAATACCTGAACGAAAATTGCTTCGACCTCCATTTCGTCCCCATCCCGTCGGCGCGTCCTTTTCCCTTCGGTATCGGCAATCTTTGGCGTATCGCGACAGAGTATCCCGGCTGTCCGGTTCCTCCGTGCATCCACCGCGCCCCGGCAACTTTGCCTGGCGCATCGCCGCGGCTGTTGCTGATCAGTTGAAAAACTGGCAAGTGTCTGGCATTGCTGTCCTTTCTTCAGATTTTGCGGGATCCCATGCGGGCTGCGCTTAGCTTCACCCGTTTGAGGGGATGTCCAACCCGCGGAGAGCAATGGATAATAACGACATATGGCTAGGTTACATTACCTGCTGGGCTTGATTTTGCCGATGGCGTTGCGCGCAGCGACGGCGCCAAGCGGGCTGCTATGCGATTTATTGGAACATCCGGAAGAAACCGTTATCACGAACACGAGACCTCAATTCGGCTGGATTTACAACCCGTCCTTTCGCGACGATTCGCAAAAGGGTTACCATATCATCGTCGCATCGAGTCCAAAGCTGGCTGACGCGGGCAAAGGTGATGTTTGGGATTCCGGGTGGATCGCCAAATCCACTTCGATCAATGTGCCCTACGCCGGAGCGCCATTGAACATCGGCAGGAATTATTTTTGGCGCGTGCAGACCGCGGATGGCAAAGGGCAAACCAGTCCCTTTTCCGTGGCGCAACATATCATCACCGGTTCGGTGACTAATGTTTTTGCCAATCGCTACCCGCTGAATTTTGTGCCTGTCCCGCCGGTGTTGCTGACGAACACGGGGCCGGGCCGATGGTTCGTTGATTTTGGGCAGGACGCCTTTGGTTATGCGCGGGTACACGTGAATGGCAAGTTTGGCCCGGCTACTGTTCGAGTGCGTTTTGGAGAAATGGCGAACGGTTTTGCCGTCAACACAACGCCGCCGGCCGGCAGCATGGTGCGGTACACGAACGCCACCTTCAAATTGGTCAGAGGAAATACCAGCTACACCGTCAGACCGCCGGCGTATTCGCGTCCTCCCCGAGCGATTAATCCGCCGGGATGCGGCGATGTCATGCCGTTCCGGTATCTTGAACTTTCCGGCATTCCGGGCACGCTCCAGCGCACGGATGTGGCGCAAATGCGTTTGCTTTCCTATTTCGACACCAACGCCGCGAGTTTCAGCAGTTCCAGCACGACATTAAACCAGGTATGGAATCTATGCCGCAATTCCATGCAGGTGCTCACTTTTGATGGCATTTATGTGGACGGCGACCGCGAGCGCCAGCCTTACGAGGCGGATTCCTATATTCAACAGATGAGTTCGTATGCGGTGGACCGGGAATTTACGCTGCCGCGCCACACGATTGAATATTTGCTGCAACATCCGACGTGGCCAACAGAATGGAAAATCCACAGCATTTTCATGGCGTGGGAGGATTATCTCCACACGGGCAATACCAATGTGCTCAATCGGTATTATGCGAAATTGCAGGAGAACTCGTTTGGCTGGGCGGCCACCGGCTGTGGTTTGATGAGGGGCTTTCCAAACTTTCCGCAAACAACCAATTCCGACGTTGTGGACTGGCCCCCCGGCAACCGCGATGGGTTTGTGATTAAAGATGGCAACTATCGGAACTACACGAATTCGGTCAACAACGCCTTTTATTATCGCGGTCTGGAGCTAATGGCCAAAATCGCCGGTGCTCTGGGCCGCACGAATGACGTCGCCACCTATACCACCTGTGCCGGGCAGGTTTATACCGCTTACAACAGCACATTTTGGAACAATGCCACGCAATGTTACGTGGATGGCGTGGGGACGGATCATGTGTCTGCGCATGGAAATTTTTTTCCGCTGGTGTTCGGCCTCGTGCCGGCCGATAGACAAACTGCGGTCGTCAATTTTCTTCATTCGCGCATCGCCGCCAGGAACGGGATGCCGTGCAGCGTCTATGGCGCGCAGTATTTGCTGGAGGGGTTGTTTGATGCCGGGGATGCGGACGCCGCGATCGGTTTGATGACGGCCAATGATGGCTGGCTGAACATGATTAATCTCGGTTCCACGCTCACGACGGAAGCGTGGAATTTCTCAGAAAAGCCGAACATGGATTGGAATCACGCGTGGGGCGCGGCCCCGGGCAATTTAATTCCGCGTTTCGTATTGGGGCTGCGGCCGCTGACCGCCGGTTTTGAACAAATTCTGATTCAGCCCCAACTCGGCAGGACGTTGACTTATGCGCAAGGCGTGGTGCCGACAATTCGCGGGCCGGTGGGTATTTCAGCGAGCAATGCGCCGGGAAATTTTCAATTGCTGCTGAGCATTCCGGGAAACGTCACCGCCACTGTCATGCTGCCGGCGCCCGGTTCGACGAATCCGGTTGTCCTGGTAGACGGCGATAACTCCTCTGGCACGCTTTCGAACAACTGGCTCATTTTGACAAACATCGGCGCGGGTGAACACACGATTTCGTTGAACAGGAAGTACACACCGGCCGCTCCGGCCTTTTACACTAAACGCATGGTTAGCACATCCGATACAACAGCAACCAATTCGGTCATTGCCCAGCCGGCAACCGCCAGCCGCGCCGCGGGCGGTCAGGCCGTTGACTGAGGAAGAGCAATGCCGGGCTTGATGGCGGGTGTCATGAGTGGAATTGCTTTGACGCCAATCGGGCCGCAAACTAATGTTTAAACCTGACGGATTTTAGTCGCCCGTGAACCTGCATCTTTCGAAACCTGCCGACGTTGGTAGAAATTTTTTCCAGCGCGCGGCGTTTTGCCTGTTCTTTTGGGCGATCAGTTTCGGCTCGACGCATGCCGCTCCACTGAATCCAGCGGCCAATGTCAGCAATTATCCCAACGTTTACGTGACGAAGGTCCAGCCGGAAGTGACCAACGGCCTCGGTTGCTGGATGTGGGACAAGGTGACGTTTAACAAACAGACGGTGCGGCTCTGGAACCGTTTCGATGTGCCGAAAACCAATCCGGTCGTTCGCGCCGAGTTGCGCATCGCGGCGGATAATGCCTACAAAGTCTGGTTGGATGGCCAGGAACTCGGCAGCGGCAGCGATTGGCGGACATTGAGCATCTATCACCTGGAAGGCACGTTGAATTCCGGTGCGCACGTGCTGGCGGTGGAGGGTTTCAACGACAACGACCAGGCGGGGATCATCCTGGGCATGTCGCTGGAAATGGCTAGGGGGCAGGTGATGCAAATCCGTTCTGATCTGTCCTGGCGCGTGGTTCCAAACTCGGAACGCGGGTGGGAATCGGCCTTTCATCCAGGCGCCGATTGGCCGAATTCCTCGGTCGCCACCAATTTCGGCCGGCAGTCGTGGTGGGACGTCCCGACGTCGGTGCTCCACATTCGCGAGGCGTTGCCCAAGCCGATCCCGGTCTGGCAGAGCCGGGAATTTCAAATGGGCTTGTTCGCCGGCTGCGGTGTTTTTGTGGTCATTTGCCTGTACCTTTTGATTCAACTCGTGAGCCAGTCGAAAGCGCATCGTCTGGTGCAGGCCGAGCGCGACCGGATTGCGCGCGACATTCACGATGACCTCGGCTCCAAGCTTACGCAATTGCTGCTCACCGGCGAAGTGGCGCAAATCGAATCCGGGGCTGCTGCTGCCGCGCCACTGTCGCAAATGTGCGATGACACGCGAAATATCCTGGCCACGATTGACGAAGTGGTTTGGATCGTGGACTCGCAGCACGATAACCTGGATGATTTCGTCATTTATCTTTGCAAACACACGCAAAATTTTCTGGACGCGACCGGCATCCGCTGCCGGTTCGATGTGCCCGCGGAGTTGCCGGCGAAAACTTTGAGCCAGTTCATGCGCCGCAATTTGTTTCTGGCGATCAAGGAAGCGCTCAACAACGCCGCGAAGCATTCGGAGGCCACCGAGTTGACGGTGCGCATTGGCCTGACTGGTTTGCGGTTGGACGTCGTCGTGGCGGATAATGGCTGCGGTTTTGATGCCGCCCAGGCCAGCCAGGAGCGAAATGGCTTGTCCAACATGAATCTGCGGATGGCCGAAATCGGCGGTCACTGCCAGATGGTCAGTCGGCCGGGCGAAGGCTGTGAAGTGCGTTTCCAGGTGCTGTTGAAGCAAGGTGTCGTTTTCCAAATCCCGGCTGCGCGACAATGGCATTTCAAAAATTTAACCCGGCGGCAAATATGATTCCCGGCCTGCAAAGGCGTCGCGCACGCGTTCAAATCTGCTGTATCGAATGAAAACAAACCCTGCACCGACTTTAACGCGAACACCTCGTTCCAACATCAGCGTGGCGCTGGTGGAAGACCAAAAAGATTTGTGCGATAGCTGGGTGCGAATCATCGAAGCTTTCGGCGGGTTCACCTGCATCTGCACGTGTGCTTCCGCCGAGGAAGCAATCCGCGTCATTCCGGAGGCGCGGCCGGACGTGATTTTGATGGACATTCGACTGCCGCGCATGTCGGGCATCGAATGCACGTCCCGGCTGAAGGAATTGTTGCCGGCGACGCCGATTGTGATCTTAACCGTGTTGGATGATGACGAATTGATTTTTCGCGCGTTGAAAGTCGGCGCGGATGGTTACTTGCTCAAGCGTTCCAAGCCGGCGGATTTGCGCGCGGCATTGCAGGACGTGCTTGCGGGTGGCGCGCCGATGAGCAGCGCCATTGCACGCCGTGTGGTGCGCTCATTCCGCCGTCCGCCGGTCAATCCGCACAACGAGGCGCATTTGTCCACGCGCGAAATCGAAGTGCTCGGTTTGTTATCGCGCGGGTTGTCCAACAAGGAAATCGCCGACCAAATGCGTTTGAGTATCGAAACGGTGCGCAGCTATTTGAAAACGATTTACGAAAAATTGCACGTGCATTGCCGCACGGAGGCGGTGATGTGCTACACCGCCAATCGCTCTGCCAGTTCGAAGGCAACCCCGAACAACGCCCCGAATAAGTTCACGGCGGCGTGAAGCGGGAAGCTAAGGTTGCGGCAAGCGCCAATGCGTAACGCCCGTGCAAAAAGTAGGAGACGAGGTGACGAGTCTCTAATTTCCTCCGATTTGGTAGAGTTAACCAGAGACTCGTCACCTCGCCTCCTACAGGAAAAGCGATTTTCTTGAGTTTAATTTGGTGACAGGCGCACCATCATTACGCCGTGACGCGGAACTTCAGTTTGGAACTTGTCGCTAAATTTTCCAAGGTCCTTTTGCCGCCACAAATCGCGAACGCGTTGTTTGCCGGAAATGCCAAGTTCAGTCCAGGACACCGCGAGGTTGGCCGGTTGGTCGCCGAGGTTAAACAGGCCGACAGCTTTTGTGCCGTCTTCGAGTTCTTTCACCAGCACAAATTCATCGGCGGGCTGGCGGAGGATTTTCCCCTGTTTGCCCAGCGGGTCTTGATCCACATCGATCACTTCCGCGTTGCAAAGCACGTTTAATGTGAAGGCGTCCAGCTTGGTCATGTCGCCGCTGAAAATGAGCGGTGATGCCATGAGCGACCAAAGGCTCATATAGCTGTATTGCTCGTCGGGCGTCAGCTTCGTCTGCTGGGTGCTCTTGCCGTGATCGGCGCCAATCCAGCCGATAAGAATGTAGTCGGGATCGTTCCACGCGCCGGGCCGGGCAAATTGCCAATGCTTCGCGTTACTGAAGGCGATGCTGTAAAATCCGGGCAATTTTGTGTCGCGCGCGGCGCCCAGGTCGCCGGTGGTGCGCCAGCAATTGCCAACGTCGCCGCCCCATTTCCACACTTCGCCCATGCCGTATTGACACAGGTTGAAAACAATGTCGCGGTCAGTTTTCCGGAGTTCGCGCGACATGAGTTCGTAAGGAAATTTGTATCCGTCCAAACCTTTGGCGGCCTCCGCGGAAACCGTGTTCGTCAGACGCGCGTCACCGTCGCGAAAAATCTTGCTGTAGCTGCACCAGTCGTATTTCAGAAAATCAAAACCCCAATTGGCAAACGTGCGGGCATCCTGTGCCTCGTGCTCCCAACTCCCGGCAAAACCGGCGCAAGTCTTCGGGCCGGGCGACGTGTATATGCCGGCCTTAAGGCCCTTCGCGTGGATGTAGTCCACCATTCCTTTGATATCGGG
>DASXHY010000217.1:0-8400 GCA_036488095.1 Verrucomicrobiia bacterium
CTCCACTAATGGCTCCAGTGTTATTTATTACGGGACGATCACTGTGGGGCCTAACGCAAATCTTCCTTCCACTTTTTCCAGCCTGGTGCGGTTGGTCACCGTCAGCGTCACCTGGACGACTCCCAAGTCCGGTCTGTTCCAAAACTCGGAAGTACACACGCGCTCGATGCAGACCCAATCCGCTTGCTACGGCCTGCAAAATTATCTTTACGGAGTAACGAACTCGATATGAGGTTGCCGAATCCAGTCTCAGCGAAAAGAAATACGCGCGGCTTCACGCTGGCGGAGCTGCTGGTGGCCACCGCGCTGGCGACGATGGTGGCGGGGATAGTCATGGGCACCTTCATCTATTCGGCAACGAGCTTTTCCGCGATGGGAAATTACTCGGACCTGGACCGAAACAGCCGCAATGCCGTGGACGTGTTGAGCCGGGAAATCCGCAATTCGAGCGCTTTATTGAGCTTCACGAATTCTCCCAAGTCTCTAACGTTTACCAATGTCACTACGGGAAAGACGGTCACCATCGCTTACGATGCGGTCAACCGTGTGCTTACCCTTGCAAAAACTGGGCAGGCGACTGTAACGCTTTTGACGCAATGCGATAAATGGGATTTTTCTCTTTATAGCAAGGCTCCCATTATTACAACGAATATCACTTTCTCCGGTGCGACTAACGGCAGCGGTGCCACGGATATCACCGCCTGCAAGCTCATCAATATGAATTGGAGGTGTTCCCGCACCATTTTCGGCTCGAAACGCAATACGGAAAGCATTCAAACCGCGGAAATCGTTCTTCGCAATAAAGTGAATTAGGAGTCTAGAATGAAAATTTCTTTTTGCCCCAAGGTTCGCGATCAAGGCAGCATTTTGGCGTTCACCCTGATTCTGGTGGCCATCATGGGATTGACTCTCGGCAGTTATCTCGTCCTGGCGTCCGGCCAGCAAGGTTCGGTCGCGCGCTCGCAGCGTTGGAATTCGGCCATTGACGTTGCCGAGGCGGGCATTGAAGAGGGCCTCGCGCAGGTAAACTATTCACCGAACGATTTTTCGGCCAACAATTGGAGCGTCTCGGGTAATCAATACTCCCCTCCGAGCCAACGGAGTTTGGTCAACGGCAGCTATGCTCTTGCCGTGATTGGCGGTTCGACCCCGACCATCTATGCGACCGGCTACGTCGGCGCGCCAATCACCGGCCAGATCATCCAGCGCACGGTCAGGGTCACGACCCAGGTATTGCCGTTGTTCAACGTGGCCCTCGGCGCGGTCGGCAACATTAACATGAATGGCAATAACATGGTTACCGATAGCTGGAATTCGGAAAGCACCAATTTGAGCAACGGCGGGCAATATACTTCGAGCAAAGTCAGCACCAATGGCGACGTGGCGAGTGAGCAGGGGATCGTGAACATCGGCAATCAAAAGATTGACGGCAATCTATATCTTGGTCCCACCGCGACTTACACCAGCGGGGCGAATCAGGTTCTTGGCACTATCAATAAGGACTACAATGTGAACTTTCCTGACGTCACTTTGCCGTCCTCGGCCCCCAGCGCATCGTCGCCCACCGTCCTTAATACCAATGGAACCGTCTATAATTATTTACCTTTGGATAATGCGACTTATACAGTCGGCAACGATAACAAACCCATTCTCGTTGCCGCCGGGCATACCAATGTCACGTTGATAGTGACCGCGCAAAGTTTCAACCCTACAGCTGTCGTTCTTCTGGGCGGAATGACCAATCCTCCAACCTTGACCATTTATGACTTCCCTCCCAATCCCGGGGGCAGTGTGACGTTAGTCGGGAACGGTACGGGCGGGGCGAGTGCCGCGAGGCCGGTAAACTTCATTTTTTATGGCGGGCCGAATCTGAACAGTGTCACCTTTGGTGGAACCTCCACATTTATCGGGGCGATTTACGCTCCCGAGGCAGTCTTGAGTTTAAACGGTGGCGGGAACGGGAATAATATAGAAGGCGCACTCATCGTCAAAAATGCGACTGTGAATGGCCACTTCGATGTTCACTATGACGAAGCCCTGGCAAAATTCGGCCCCGCCAAAGGATTCGTCGCCAGTTCCTGGCAGGAACTGTAACGCAGGATTTTGCTATTCCCGCCGTGGCAGGCGTCCCGTCCGGGCTGGGACGCGCGCCGGGTTTAACCCGTCAATCGCAGCAAAATTAAATTAAACCAACTGCCGCGCCCGCGTCTGAAACTCGTTCAGGAACACCTGTAATAGCTGTGTCGTGCGCCCGCGCCACATCACCCCGATCACAGCCGGTGGAAAATCCGGCAGCGGCAGCGCTTTGATATTTTCCGGCAGCGTTTTTTTGGGAATCGCCACCGAGACGCCGATGCCCAGCCCGTTCGCGACGTAAGTCTCGACGAGGTCCGCCGAACTCGCTTCGATGCTGGGAAACCAATCCACATTCAACTCGGCCAGCTTTTGCTGGAATTGTTTGCACAACAATTCGCCGGGAGGCAGGCAGATGAGCGGCTCTTCAATTTTGTCGCGTTTCCACAACTGGTCCGCCGAGGCGATGCCGCTGCTTTTTTCCACCAACAGCACCATCGGCAATTCCAGCAGTTCGCGCGTATGGATGCCGGGCGCCGCTTTTTTTTCAATGAGCGTTACAGCCAGGTCGATTTCATCTTTGGCCAGCAGGGTCTCCAGGTGCGCCGGGTAGCCCTCGCGCAGGGAGATCTTGAGCGTGGGGAATTTTTTCCGCAGCCCACGCAACAGGCTCGGCAAATGGTCGCGCAGGATGATGGACGAAGCCCCGATGCGAATGTGCCGCGCTTCGCCGCCCTGGATTTCCGTCGTGACTTTTTCGATGTTCGAGAAAAACGGCAAAATGAACTGGTAAAGTTTTTCACCTTCCGGCGTGAGCGCGAATGGCCGGCGCTGAAACAGGGTCACGCCCAGGTGTTCCTCGAGCTGGGCCACCTGTCCGCTGATGGCCGGCTGCTGGATGCCGTAGGGAATGTTCCGCACGGCTTCCATGATCCCGCCGTGTCGCGCGACATAATAGAACAGTTCCAAATGGTGGATGTTCATTGGTTAGATTCCGCTTCCTTGTAGCAAACCAATCGTGCGGCGGAAAGAAACAATTCGCGCGGACGTTTTCGGTATTGATCGTCCTCGTCCTCCTTCTCCTCCTCGTAATCGAGAATGAGGATGAGAACGACGAGGACGAGGACGAGAAGGAAAGCGGCACAACTGCCAAAATCAATTCCACGCTGCTCAAAACTCACATTTCAACTCAACCGCCTCAGCCAGTCGTTCCAAATATTCGCCGCGCGGAATGGTCGTGCCGCCCATTTGCCGCGTTACTGGCGTGAGCATCTGAATATCCAGCAGGGTGAATTTGCGTTTCCGCAAGTGCTCGACCAAATGGCAAAGCGCGACTTTTGAGGCGTTGCTGACGCGGTGAAACATCGATTCGCCGGCGAAAAAACCGCCGATGGCCACGCCGTAAATGCCGCCGGCCAATTCGCCGTCCTGCCAGCATTCGAGGCTGTGGGCGTAACCCCGCTCGTGCAATCGCGTGTAGGCCTCGATGAACTCGGGAGTGATCCAGGTGTCTGCGCGGCCCGGCGCGCGCGCGGCGCAGTGCTGGATGACTTGTGGGAACGCGCGGTCGATGGTGACCTGGAAAACTTTTTTGCGCAGGATTTTTTTCAGGCTGTCGGCGATGTGCAAATCACCGTGCTCCAGAATGGCCCGCGGATCGGGCGACCACCAGGAGATGGGCGCAATCGTCCACGGAAAAATCCCGCGGCGATACGCCAGGAGCAATCGCTCGACGGATAAATCGCCGCCAATGGCCACCAGCCCCTGCGGATTCGCCAGATGCGCGTCCGGAAAATTCAGCGTGCGGTTGAGAACGGTGATGGACACCGGGACGGTTGAGAGTTGGGGAGTTAAGAGTTGAGGGGTTAATGAATCGTTTGGCTCAGGGCTTTTCACTGAACGCGCGCAGCAAATCCGATTGGAACCAGCGCGCCAGTTCCATGGCGTCGATGAACTGGACATTTTTGTCGGTCGGGATCAGCTCGGATGAACTCTCGTCGGGAGAGCCTAACAAAATCCAACTGCCGACATGGACATCGTTCAGGACTTGCAACAGCCATTCAATTTCCGCGCCCGTCAGCGTGACGCGCGTGGAAGTTTCGGTTTCGTGAAACCGCTTCGCGTCCGCGAGGAAAGCGGCGACCCTTTTTTTATTTTCGCGCCGTTGCTCGGCGAGCGCTTCATCGAGGAGATGCTGGTTGGTCTTATTCGCGATTGCCTGGGATTTGCTAATGACCTGATGGGCCGCCGGGATCGCGGGGTAGAGGCTGAGAGCGATGGCCAGCAGTTCCCTTTCCCCTTTTCCCAGGCGAAAGACATACTTGTCATTTTCGACGCGCAGAAGTCTCACTCGTCCCGCTCCATGGTGGCGTGCAGGCTGTATTTTTGGAGCTGATGCACGTAGTGTTCAGCCTTTTCGAGACTTTCACGGATCAGCACGCTTTTGCCCTGGTTATGGACCTGGAGCATGTGAAATTCGGCTTTTTGCTTTTGCCACGCGAAAACGCTTTGAAAAACGTGCGTCACGTAATCCATGAGATTCACCGGGTCATTCCAGCAAATCACCAGGTAACCGGGCTCCTGCTCGGACTTCGAATCGGTTTTTTCCTCCCGCTCAAGATCGGGCATCACTTCGGGCATTGCCGTATTGACCATGCGTAAAAATAAGATAAATTTGGATTTTCGCCAAGAGGGTTGAGGGGGTTGAGGTCCGTTACCCGTTGGATTGTAAATCGAAATATCTGAACGCTTCTTGGTGCAATCCGTCCAAGTTATGTTATTCTTTTCGAAATTTGAATGCTATGATTCGTAAGTTTGGCAGGACCCTCCTGCTGCTCGCCCTTGGTTTTAACCTATCCTTGCCGCTGCGCGCGGCAGAAACGCAGGTTGCTGCCATCACCAAATCCACGGCCCCGGCCACCAACCCGACCCCACCCCTGCTCAAACCGGGTCCGGACGCCGGCAAAATCGCGTTTTTCACCGCTTACATGCTCGAAAAACTCGAGTATATGCAGCATCCCTTCGATGCGACGATTTCGACGCGGCTCTTCGATTCCTATTTGACGTCACTGGATCCGCAGCACTTGCATTTTTTGCAGTCCGATATCACCGAGTTTTCCGCCTACCGCACCAATCTCAATCGGATGACCATCAAGCGCAGCGGCGTGGCCGACACAACGCCGGCCTATGAAATTTTTTATCGCTACATGGATCGCCTGCGGGAACACGTGGCCTATGTGGATGAATTGTTGAAAACGGAAAAGTTCGATTTCAGCACCGATGAGCGCATTACGCTCAATCGCCATGATTCGCCGTATCCCCAGAACCTCGACGAGGCGAAAAAGATTTGGCGCGATCGCTTGCGCTACGAGTATTTGATGGAAAAAATCAATCGCGAGACGCAGAAAACGAACACCACTGCCACTGCTGCAGCGGGCAAATCCGCTCCGGCGAAATCGATGCACGACGAGATCGTGGAAACGCTCGGGAAAAATTATCATCGCACGGTGAAGATGTTTGATGAATGGGACAGCAGCGATGTCTTGAACGATTATTTGGAATGGCTGGCGCGCTCTTATGATCCGCATTCGGATTACCAGGGGCCGATGGAATACGAAGATTTCGCGATGCAGATGAACCTGTCGTTCTTCGGCATTGGCGCGGAACTCCAATCGGAGGACGGCTATTGCAAAATCGAGGTGCTGTTGAACGGCCCGGCAAAGGCGAGCAAGCAGATCAAGGTCGGCGACCGCATCGCGGCCGTGGCGCAGAGCAACCAGCCGCCGGTGGATATTTTTGAAATGCCGATCACCAAGGCAGTGCGGCTGATTCGCGGGCCCAAAGGGACACAAGTGAAGCTGACGATCATTCCCGCGGGGGCGCCCGATTCCGCGCGCGAGGAAGTGACGCTCGTTCGCGATGAGGTGAAAATGGAAAACGGCGAGGCGAAGGGGAAAATTTTTGAAGTGCCGGATTCGAAGGGCTCGATGACGCGTTTGGGAGTGATCGATTTGCCGTCGTTTTACGGGACGATTGATGACAAGGGAAATCCGACGCCGAAAAGCACGACGGCGGACGTGGAACGCTTGCTGAAAAAATTCAACGAGGAAAAGGTGGCGGGCGTAATCCTGGATTTGCGGCGCAACGGCGGCGGCTTGCTCGAAGAAGCGATTCGCCTGGCCGGGCTGTTCATCAAGGAAGGCCCGGTGGTGCAAATCAAGCGTGCGAATGGAGACATCGAGGTGAAAGACGACACCGATCCCTCGATTGCCTATGACGGACCACTGATCCTTTTGACCAGCCGGTTCAGCGCTTCGGCCTCGGAAATTGTGGCGGGCGCGTTGCAGGATTATGGGCGCGCGCTGATCGTGGGAGACGTGTCCACGTTCGGCAAAGGCACTGCGCAGCAGGTGCTTCCTCTCTCAAAGATCACCGCGCTTTCGGATCTAACGCATGATCCGGGAACATTGAAATTGACCAACAGCAAGTTTTATCGCGCCAGCGGCGCGTCCACGGAACTTCGGGGCGTGGCGGCGGACATCGTGTTGCCATCGCTTTGGAACAATTCGACGGAAGTGGGAGAGAGTGCGTTGGACAATCACTTTCCGTGGGACACGATCGAAAGCTCCCGTTATGAAAAAGTGAACATGGTCCAGCCGGAATTGGCGGAATTGGCCAGGCGTTCGAGCGTGCGAATCGCGACGAACAAGGAATTTGCGTATTTACGCGAGGACATCGATCGTATGCAGAAACAGCGCGAGGACAAAACGGTTTCGCTGAACGAAAAGCAACAGTTGGAAGACCGTGCAAAAATCATTTCCGAGCACCAGGCGCGCGAACAGGAACGTGCCAAACGAAAAGTGGCCGATCCGGAAGTGTATGATTTAACCGTGGCGCAAGCCGGCCAGCCGGGATTGCCGCCGATGACGCGATATACCAATGGCGTTTCAACCGTGGAAGGTGACACGGATCTCGAGGTGGATCCCGCTCTGAGCGCGCGTGACGAATTGACCGAAGCCATAGCGGCGGAGAACGATCACGCGGAAGCGGCGAGATTGCAGGAAGCGAAAAATATCCTCAAGGATTACATTACATTGATGAAAGATGGCCCGGGCAAACAAGCCGCGCCCATGCTGGCGAAGTAATAGAAGGGACGCGGTCCCCGCCGGTGGCACGGGCGTCCCGCCCGTGCGTTTCAGGAAGTTTTTTGGAAATGAGAATCGCACGGGCGAGACGCCCGAGCCACTATGAGGATTGACAACCGCGGTGGCCCGGGGCAGTTTTTAAAATCAGCCCAATTATGAAACACCTCCTCATTGCCCTCGCTCTCGGGACCTCTCTCACGGCCAGTGCGCAAATTGGCGTTGATGCCATCGCCAAGCAGCGCGCGCGGGACGCCGCGAATCAAACCAGCACTCGCGGCATTGAACCATCGGGCGCCAATCCCGCCGCGGGCAGGCCTGCCACCACGCCGCCGACCGTCACCGCGACCCCGCTCACTCCCAGCCAGCAGGCGTATGCCAGCTTTCAATCCCAATTGCTGGCTGTGAACACCAATTCCTCACCGGCTAACAAACAGGATTTGGCTGGAGATTTGGGAAAAGTGGCGCAGGGCGCGACCAAACCTTCCGCGGCAACGCTCTCAAAATTAAGCGACCACCTGACGGCAGCACTGGCAGAAGCGAAATTAACCAGCCAGCGCAAAATCAGGGTGGCGCAGAATGTCGCGGTATTGATGAACACCGCCGCCACTCCGGCACAGAAACAGGCGATGATCAAGGACGTGGAATCCATTTTGCGCTCGGGTGGGGCATCGAGTGAAAACACCGCCGCCGTGACTGCCGATCTGCAAGCCGTGACGGACGAATTGAAGCCGAAATAGGCGGTTCGTAGTTCCGCGTTTACGCGGTTCGGTAGGTTTGGCCTGTGGCGCACAAATCCGGAACGATGCAATTGACAACCGCAGATGAACGCCGATGAACGCAGATTTTGACGGCGATGCAGAAATGCGCGCACTGAACGGTGATGCGAATGACCAATAGGCAAAAGCTTTTCCGATTTCCCCATCTGCGTTTATCTGCGTTCATCTGCGGTTTGAACTGAATCGTTGCTGATTACTGCGAAATACGAAACAGGCGGCAATTGGCCTGCGCGAAGGAACGATGTTAGGTTGGGTTGGCATGGAAAAAGTCCTCAATGTCAAATGTCCGACCTGCAAAAAGGTGGGCGAGTGGTTCGGGGGCGATTACGGGCCGTTTTGCTCGCGCCGTTGCAAGTTGATTGACCTGGGAAAATGGTTCAGCGAGGAGCACGCGATTTCCGACCCGT
>DASXHY010000237.1:0-2688 GCA_036488095.1 Verrucomicrobiia bacterium
GGATGCGTGCCGGTGAACGGTTTCACCTTCTGGTCCTCGTCGTAAAATTGCTGCGGACGATTTTTGATTTCCTGCGCCACTGTGTTGTCATCGCGGGAAAGTTTTAGAAAATTCTCGCGTTTGATTCGCGCCTGCTCTGGCGAGAGCGCATGGCCATAATGGAAATATTGGCCGCCCGAGCGTTTGACCCACAATTTTTCATTGTCCACGGTACGAAATCCCTGCGCATCGCCGCGGGACTGGATTTTCGGGTCGCGACGGATGACGCGCACTTCGCGCTGGTACCAGCCAAAAGAATACGCGTACGTCCAATAGCTGCCGTAGAAGTGCGTGTAATCGACGAGCAGGCCTTGCACCGCGGGATGATTCTGCTCGCGCTCCATGGCGGCGCGCATGAGCGGCAAGGAGTCTTCGTGCAGGACTTCGTCGCCCTGGATGTAAACGCACCAATCGCCGGCGCACTCACGCAAGGCGAGATTCGTGTGGTGCGACATCGCGAGGCCGGCGGTCCGCTGGCTTTCGTCCCATTCCGATTCGATCACGCGGATTTTTGGGTCGCCGATTTCGCGCACGGCGGCGAGGGTGCCGTCGGTCGAGCGCGGCACGTTGACGATTACTTCATCGCACAGCGGCAGAATGGAGCGAATGGCCGGCACAAACGGGTAGCCGAGCACAAGGCCGTTGCGAATGAAAGTAAAGCCGCTGATTTTCATCTGCCGGATGTTTGCCCAAACTGATGCGGGCTTGCAACAATAACGGAAGCAGTCACTTTGAGAAACTTAATTTGAGACTCGTCACCTCGTCTCCTACTTTTTTCTGATGATCACGCCAAGCCGTCAAAATTATATCCAAACAATTCGATGTCCCGCTTGAATTGGGTGGCGACGAGTTCCCGGGTTTTCGGCGTGTAATAGGTGCGATAATCGCGATGCGGGGAAACGTTCGCGTGCGGCAGTTCGGCGCGAATTTTGAGACGCGCGCAAACTTTCGCAAAATCTTCGTTGAGCCGCTCGTAATAGCCGATGAAATCCACGATTTGTTTTCCGCGTTCATCGGTGACGTAGGTGTATTGAAACGCGCCGCGTTGAATTTCCCAATTCACAAAGTCCTCAAAGCTCTCCATCCGGCTGACGATGCCGGAGGTCCGGCGTTCCTTGCTGCGCAGCAAATGCGCGTAACGCGAGACCACCCGGTCCCAGGGATTGCGCACGAAAGCAAACTTGAACATTGAATTGTAAGCCTCGGTCGGCAGGCATTTCTGAACTTCGCGCGCGATGGCGTGTTCGGGAAATTGCACCGCGCGATAAAGCCCGCCGAATCGATTCAACGGACCGAGCCACGCCAACCGGCGGCGCAGGCGGCTTCTTTTCTCGCCCGCCCACGGTCGCAGGGCGTCCTGGATGCTAGATCCAGCCGCCTTTTCGATGTGGATGAAACAGAAACCGGATGGATAGGATAAAAGCATGGCGGAATCAGGGCCGGTTCGGGTCTCGTTCGAGCAACGGCGCAAAGATGTCCTGCGCGGTGTTGCCCAGGCGCGGGCGGGAATCGCGCAGAACGACATTGTATCTGAACTTGCAAATCTGGCGGAAAATCCGATTGTAAAGACGGCAGGATTGGTAGTTGAATAAAAAGCCTTCGGTGAAGGTCGCATACGAAGGAACCTTCTCCGAGGGATTGACTCCCGCCTTCCGGCATAAGGCGGGAAAGATTTCGTTCACCGCAAACTGATATAGCTCGATGTCCAATTGATTGTGTTCGCGCGCCAGTTCCAGCATCCGTTCGTCTCGTCCCAAAGAGTTTTTGACGGCGTTATCCCTGGCGACAAGCGCTTTCTGATAACTCAAATCCAACTTCCACGGGCTGAGACCTCCCAATACGCGCAATGACAGGTCAAATTTTTCCGTGAGTCCAACAAAGGCGCACCGTTCCAGAAACCGTTTCGCCTTATCGAGGTCGCGGCCGCCCGCGATGAGTTTCACCTGCAGGTTTTCGAGGTTCTCGCTGACGCGCACCGTTTCTTCAAATGTTTTTTTGTTGTTACCGCGCTGCACGCTGTATTGGTAATGGGAAATGACTCGCGCAATCGGTTCCCGCAGGATAGTCACGTAGAAAGGATTCGCCACCTGCAATTGCCCGGGATCAACCAGATTATGGCCGGTGATGCTGCGCAGGGGAAGATGGCACTTGCGGGCAAAATTCAAATCAGCCTGGGTGAAGGTGCTCCGGTTCGTCTGGTTGGTGTGGCAGTTGCGAATCCCGAAATTGTTCTCGAGGATGAAATTAAACGAAGTCCCGCCGGTTTTTGGAATGTGAAGACAAATGAGCATTTCTTAATTAACTGGAGTCAGCGAAATCTCGCCCATCAGGCGAACTTTGAGTCCTGGAGCAAGGATATTCAAGATTGCTGGTTCGTGGCGAAGGAATTCGCGGGTTGGCTCGAACGCGCGGACAAAATTTCCGCGGCTGCCTGGTAAACGTCCTCCGCGGGCACGTGGATGAGGCAATCCATGCCTTGCTCGGCAGAGCAGAGGGCCTTCTTTGAATCCAAACAAGGGCACGGACGCCGCACGACGCGATTATTTTTGCCCCAGGGGGACCAACTCACGTCATCCGAAGGCCCGAACACGGCAATCACCGGGGTGCCGACGGCTGCCGCCATGTGCATGGGGGCGCTGTCGACTCCCA
>DASXHY010000249.1:0-2660 GCA_036488095.1 Verrucomicrobiia bacterium
GCGCCCTCCATTCCGGCGACCACGATCACCACGTTGGCGCTGCGAAGGGTCTCGATCCGATTCAGCAACCGATGCACGCCGGCCACGCCCACGTCGCAAACGCGCTCGACGCGGTTGCCCATGATTTCCGCCGTCACCGCCGCTTCCTCCGCAACGGGTAAATCGCTCGTGCCGGCGCACGCTACGGCGATTGTTCCCGGGCGTTTTGGCAACGGTTTTTTTTCAATGGTCACGCAACGCGCAAGTTCGTGATAAACGGCGCGCTTGAATTTTTTGCGCAAGACACGCGCGTGCTCGGGCGTGACCCGGGTCGCTAGGACGTTTTGATCGTGGTCGAGAAGTTTGGCGGCGATTTTCAGGACTTGCTGCGGAGTTTTGCCCGCGCCGAAAATCACTTCTGGAAAACCTTTGCGCAAGGCGCGATGCATGTCCACCTGCGCGAAACCGATGTCCGCTACGGGCGCGGCCTGGAAGGCCTGCAACACCTTATCGCGGCCCACGCCACCGGCGCGGAATTTTTCCAGGAGTTGAATCGCTTCGGTAATCGTCACGTGCCGACGATGCCACAGAAACCACGATGGGTCACGTGAGAAAACGTTTTCTTGGCCGGAATGATTCAGTTGAAATTTTGGGGAGCGCGCCCGCCTCGGGCGCAGTGAGACGCGCCCTCGCGGCTCACTTTGAGGCATGAAATAATCTCGGCGTTCAGTGCCTTCCCATGCCGCACGTGTTCGGCGCGAGGCGCGCCGAACGGCGCCCGAGGCGGGCGCGGTCCCCCATCCCAATCGCATCCGAGCTAATGATGTTTGAACAGCCGCGCGCGGTTCTGGAAAAGATACCAGACGATCAGGATGTTCAGACCGAGGATTATGGAAACTTTCCATTCAAAACCCGAAGGCGGCAATTCGCCGAGTTTCACCCGTTCATGATGATGCACCATTTCAAATATTTCGATTGGAATAAAAAACACGGATTCGCCAATGGCCATCCAACCCGCCCAGGAGACGCGGAAAATCAGCCCGATGCCTTCCACCAGTGAAAAAAGGCTGTAGAGAAATGTTCCAGTGGCAAACACGCGGACGTTGGATGGTTTGATGTTATCCAATTGATCGCCAATCTCCGAAAGGAATTTATTTTCTGGATCCAGATGAATGAAACGCAACATACGGTCGAACAAATCTGGAATATCTTTGCCGGCGAGCTTATAGACGCCAAACGCCAGCAGGAGCGCCAGAACGCCCTTGGCCAGCTTGACGACGATGATGAAGTACAACGTGGGCGCGCGTTTTTTCACCACGGGCTTTTTCTCCGTGGCTGTCTTCACGTCTTGAGGGACATCGGCCATCAACGGACCTTCTCGATTAATCTCGGCAGCAGCTCGGAAATTTTGATGCGTTCCTGTTTCATCGTGTCGCGCTCGCGTAGCGTGACGGTGTCAGCAAGCTCCGGGCCTTTTTCGCCCAGCGTATCGAAATCGATCGTCACGCCGAACGGAGTCCCGACTTCATCCTGCCGCCGATAGCGCCGGCCAATCGCGCCCGCTTCATCATAAAAAACCGTCATGTACGGGCGCAGCAAATCGCGAACTTCCTGCGCTTTCTTCACCAACTCCGGTTTGTTCTTGAGCAACGGAAACACCGCGACTTTGATGGGCGCGATCCGCGGATGAAATTTCATCACGATACGCGATTCCATGTTGCCCTTTTCGTCCGGCGCCTGGTCTTCGCAATACGCGCTGCACAATATCGCCAGCAATATGCGATCAACACCCACCGCGGGCTCGATGACGTGCGGCACATAGCGCCGCTTTTTTGCGTCGTCGAAATATTCCATCGGCTGGCCGCTGGCCTTGCCATGCTGTGTGAGATCGTAATCACCCCGAGCGGCGATGCCCCACAATTCCTGCACGCCGAACGGATACTTAAACATGAGGTCGGTCGTGCCTTTGGAGTAAAAGGCGAGCTTCTCCTTCGGATGATTGTATTCCGAGAGCGCGGATGCGGAGATACCCACCGAAACCAGCCAGTCGCGGCACCAATCGATCCAATAACGATGCCACCTGGCCCAGTCATCATCGTCGCTGATGAAATATTCCATTTCCATCTGCTCGAATTCGCGGCTGCGGAAAATGAAATTGCGCGGCGTGATTTCGTTGCGAAAGGATTTGCCGATTTGCGCGATGCCGAATGGCACTTTGACGCGGCCAGTGTCAAGAATGGCTTTGAAATCGACAAACATCCCTTGCGCCGTTTCCGGACGCAAATAGGCGACGGCTGATTCGTCGCGCAACGCGCCCACGTAGGTTTCAAACATCATGTTGAACGCGCGCGGCGGCGTGAGGCTGCCGGGTTCGCCGGTGGCCGGCGAAGGAATCAGCGGGATCTCTTCCAGTTTGGCTTCGGTGAAATCGCGCGGCTGGACCGGTTCCAGTTTTCCCTGGATGGCTTTCTTGCGCTTGAACGTCTCCGCCTTTTCCTGGAGATCCTCGGCGATTCGTTCGCTTTCTAAAACCGTCACGTAGCCCGCCGTTTTGCCGTCCACAACGACGGCCGCAAAGAAAATCTGGTCGGCGCGAAACCGTTGCTTCGAAACTTTGCAATCCACCATCGGGTCGGTGAACCCGCCGACGTGCCCCGACGCTTCCCAAACTTTGGGATGCA
>DASXHY010000026.1:0-6882 GCA_036488095.1 Verrucomicrobiia bacterium
GATTTTGCTCTTTCCGGGATTTACAGCCTGACGAATAAGCCGTCGCAACTGACAGCCAAGCTGACGGATTTCAACGAGAACGGGCTGCGGCCGTTCCTTGAATCAGCGCTGGCGGGGCGGAAGCTTGTTTCGGTGGCGGTGGATGGGACGGCTTCGGCGCAGCGCAATCCGGACGGGGATTCGGCGGTGAAGGCGGATTTGCAGGTGACGAATTTGGTGGTGAATGATCCGGCGCAGCAATTGCCGGCGACGCCGCTGGAGGCGAGGGTGCAATTGGATGCCGGGCTGGCGAAGCAGATTGCCGATGTGCGTGATTTGCAAATCACGCTCACGCCGACGCAACGCGCGAAGAACCAGTTTCAGTTGCAAGGGCGCGTGGATATGTCCAGGACGAACGCGATGCAAGGCAACTTGAAGCTCACGGCCGACTCGCTGGATTTGACGAGTTATTACGATTTGTTCACGTCCACGAACAAGAGCAGCGCGAAGCCGGGCGCGCGCAATAAAACGCAGGGCGGCGCTGTTACTCCGGCCCCCGAGCAAGCGACGGCGGCGGTTACGAATCAATTGCCGTTTAAGAAATTCACGGTGGATGCCAATGTGCGGGAGTTTTATTTGAGGGAAATTGCGGCGACGAATTTCCAGACGACCGTGCTGGTGGATGGAAGTCATGTGCTGATGAAACCATTTCAACTCACTGTCAATGGTTCGCCGTTGCGCGCGACGGCGGACGTGGACATGAGCGTGCCGGGATATAAATATGCTTTGACGTTTAATGCGACGAATGTGCCGTTCGCGCCGTTGTGGAATACGTTCAAGCCCGACCAGAAAGGCGAGGCGAGCGGGACTTTGAGCGCGAATATGGATGTGAAGGGAGTGGGCACGACCGGTGAGAGTTTGCAAAAGACGCTGGCTGGAAACTTTGACATCGGGACGACCAATTTGAATTTGGACGTTTCGAAGATTCACAGTAAGACTTTGAGGGACATCGTTGAATTTGTGGCGAATGTGCCGGACTTTTTTGGTCCGAATGGGATTAGCGCGGTGGAGAAGTTCGGGGTGCGTGCGGTGGGGCGGAGTGTTGGAAAACCAAGCGGCGGTCTTTCGGATGATGTTTCGCGCTCGCCGATCGATGTCATCACGGCGCGCGGCACGGCGGGCGATGGACGCGTGACGGTGCAGCAGGCGGTGATGCGCAGTTCGGTGTTTGAAGCGGACGTGACGAACGGGACGGTCAAGCTGGCACAGGAGTTGACGAATTCGCCGATCAATTTTCCGGTCAGTATTTATTTGAATAAATCCGTTGCGCAGCGTGTTCCGTATCTTTCCTCGGCTAATGCTTCGACGAATTCGGATTACGTGAAAATCCCGGACGTTTACGTGGAGAAGGGTACGCTGGGCGAGCCGAAGCCGAGCATCAACACCAAGGCGCTGGGCAAGGATGTCTTGCAACAATTGATTCCGGGCGTGGGTGGAGGGACGAATTCCAGTGGCAATCTGCTGCAGGGTCTTGGCGGGCTTTTGCACGGCGGGTCGAATACGAATCAGCCGGCGCCGAATCAAATCGGGACGAACCCGCCGCCGGCGAATAATCAGTCGCCGGTGAATAATTTGATGAATCGGTTTTTGGGGAAATAATATCGGGTCAGAGAAGGGTTTGTCAGCGCTACGGCATTATAATGCGATTTGCCGTTACCCTTGCAAGGAGGCTTTCCCCACGCGGGCGAGTTGACAAAATGCCATCGAGTGCTTTACATATGCATTATGGTAAAGACAAAGATTTCAAGTAAAGGACAGACGACAATACCAAGGAAATTCCTGAAGCTTTGGAAGACTTCGGAGGTTCTTTGGGATTTGAATCCGGACGGAACCGCTCTCGTTGCGCCCACGCCTGATATTATGTCGCTTCTGGGTAGCGCTGCAAACAGTGTTGCTCGTGACTCGAACGAGAAAAAGAAAGGTCGCGAAGCCATCGGCCGTAATGCCGCCCGGGAAGGGCGGGGCCGATGAGTCAGCGCATCCACCTGGACGCGAATGTCATTTTGCGGTTTCTCAGAAACGACGACCCGAAGCAAACGCCGGCAGCGGCATCCCTTTTTCAGAAAGCCGCCAGCGGAAAAGTGACACTGCTTGTTTCCGCAGTGACGATCAACGAGGTCTTTTTTGCGTTTACCTCGTTTTACAAGCTTACCCCTCGCGCCACAGCCGAAACGCTTTTGAAACTTGTTCGGGCCGGGGCCGCTGATTTCGAGCACGAAGCTTGTCTGGTGGACGCGCTGCAAAGGGTGCTTGCTGAAAATGTGGACTTCGGAGACGCGTATCTCGCGGCGGTTGCTCACAGGGAAAACGATCTTGTCGCCTCGTTTGACCGCGACCTGAAGAGATTCAAAGACGTGAAGCTCTACGATTTTGACGGCAAGAATTGAGCCGCCGATACTGGACAAAGGCCGGCAACTGATTTCTAGTATTCGTTAAACGGCAAGGGGGTGGTGAGGGGCGGCCCACGCGCTTGCGTTAAAAATTTGAGCCTCCTGACGTCGGCTGCTACGAGGTTGAGGGAATCGGCGGTTTGAACAGAATTAACTGGTGACGGTCGATTGGTGAGGTAGCATTGAATCCATTTTGATGAAGACGAAAACATTGTTAAAGGCGGTTGTTTTAATTGCAATGGCTGTGGCCACGCTGCCGGTTTTTGCGGACGATACGAACGCGGATTTTTCCGGGCCGGAATGGGGCCTGGTTGATTTGCAAAAAATCCAGGCGGCCGCGGCGGAAATCACGCCGGCGAAATATCCGGACGACGATTCGGCGACGGTGGAGCGAAAGAGCGTGCGCAATTACCGCGCGGACGGGACGGGCGAATGCCAGGATGAGTCGTTCACGAAGGTGCTGACGGAAAAGGGCAAGCGCGAGAATCGCGAACTGGCGTTCGGTTTCATGCTGCCGTATTGGACGGTGGAGATTTCCAAGGTGGAAGTGCTGAAGCCCGACGGCAAAAGCGTGCCGATCGATGTGGCGGCGAATTCGAAGGAGTCAATCGACGACAGCCAGATGTCGATGAATATTTACGATCCGAATGAGCGCGTGTTACGATTGAATATTCCGCAGTTGGAGATTGGCGACACGGTCCACGTGGTGGCACGGCAGATTATTCATCGTTCGATCATGCCGGACGAATATGACGAGGGGAACGTCTTCGAGGGCACGAGTTTTATCCGGCATATTTCCTACGAAGTCCACGCGCCGGTCGCGCTGCCGCTGCAACGGATTGCTTTGCGGGCGGAAGTGGCCGGGACGGTTTCATCGTCCGCCGAGACGAACGGCGACGTGGCGGTTTATCATTGGGACATTTCCAATGTGCCGCGCATGTTCGAGGAGCCGGACATGCCGCCGGACGATGAAGTGTTGCAGCGGCTGTTTGTCAGCACGGTGCCGACGTGGAAGGACATTTCGAAGTGGTATTGGAACCTGAGCAAGCCGCACCTGGACATGACGACGCCGGAGCTGAAGAAGACCGTCGCCGACCTGACCTCGAACGCGCCCACGGAATTGGACAAGGTGAAGAGCCTTTTTTATTACGTGTCGAAAAACATTCATTACATGGGTTTGACGCCGGAAAAAAACCGGCCGGGTTTTGAGCCGCACGACGTTTGCATCACGTTCGACAAGAAATACGGTGTGTGCCGCGACAAAGCGGGTTTGCTGGTGGAAATGCTGCGGTTGGCGGGGTTTGATGCGTACCCGGTATTGATCAACGTTGGCGCGAAGCGCGACATGGAAGTGCCGGAACCGGATTTCAATCATGCAATCGTCTGCGCGGAACTGAAGAAGGGCGATTACACGCTGATGGACCCGACGGACGAGAACACGCGCGATTTGTTGCCGTCGTATGATTGCAACCGGAGTTATCTGGTGTGCAAACCGGACGGCGAGACATTGCGCATCAGCCCGGTGCAACCGCCGGAGGAACACATGCTGGTGGCGAAAACGACCGGCACGCTGGACGCCAACGGTGTGCTCGACGCGACTTCGGAAATATCGTTTACGGGCGTGAATGACGATGCGTATCGAAATCGTTTCGCGCATTTGAAACCGGACGATTTGAGGCGGTTTTTTGAAGAGCGGCTCAAGGAGTCGATGCCGGGCGCAAGGCTGGATTCACTCAAATTGAGCCCGGAGAACATGCTTGATACTTCCGTGCCGCTTCATGCGGAGGTTAAATTTACGGCCAGCGGCCTGACGGCGAACGGCAGTGACAAATCCATCGTGAGCCTGCCGTGGATCACGAAAAATCTGGGCATCGCCAACCGCATTCTGGACGGTTCGGCCGGACTTGAAAAGCGGAAATATCCGCTCGACACGGAAGTCGCCTGCGGTGTGCGCGAGGATATTTCGCTGCGCTTGACGGGCGGGTTTGCGGCGCCGCTGGCGTTGCCGGAATTTTCCGCGGTTCATCGGGACGCGCTGGACTACGGCGTGCAAGCGACGCTGGCGAACGATTCGCTGACGTGCTCGCGCGAGTTGAAATTGAAAGGCGCAGAGTATTCGCCGGAGCAATACCTTGAGTTGAAACAGGCGTTGAAAGACATCGCCTACGACGCGCGCAAGAATGTCATTCTCGGCCTCAAAACGAAAGTGGCCGCAGAGGTGACAGCCGCGGCGATGCCGTCGGGCGATGCGGTGGATTCAAACGCGAGGATTCTTGAGAGCACAAAAACATTGGAGGTGAAGGACGCGCACACGGCGGTGTATCACGCGAAATATGCCAAGCGCATCCTGACGTATGCGGGCAAGATCCGGGAAGCCGAAGTTAAAATTCCTTACAACCCGGCGTGCCAGGAGGTGAAAATCATCAGCGCGGTGGTGACATCGAAATCGGGCGCGCGGCAGGAAATTTCCGCGGGAGAAATCAACGTGATGGATGAGGGCTGGAATTCCGGCGCGAAGCGTTATACGGGTGGGAAAGTCCTGGTGGCGAGCCTGCCCGGGATGGACATCGGCTCGACGATTGAAGTGGAATATGAAATTACGGAACATGACATGCCGTCGCTGTCGGGGTTTGAATTGTTTCAATTTCCCGATGCGCTGGACAAAAAATCCCTTCGGGTGACGGCGCCGACGGGCGTGCCGATTCACCAATTTGTGAGTGGCGAAAAGGGCGTTGTGCAGGAGAAGCGGAAAACAGAGGGCGGCACGGAGGCGGTGGACTGGCAGGCGGCGAATGTGAAGGCGCTGCCGTCGGAGGCGGAATTGCCGCCGGCGTGGACGTTTGATCCGGGCGTGGAATTTTTTATCGGGAGTCCGGCGGATTATTGGAAATCGCTGAATGACGCGATGGTGGCGCATTCAAAGAAGTCGGCCAAGGCCGCCGAACTGGCGCGGCAATTGACGAGCTCGACGAAATCAAAACTTGATGCGGCGCGGGCGATCCGGGATTTCGTGGCCGAGAATATCCGCCTGGCGGGTCCGTCGTTCGCGACCCTCCCGTTGAGCGAACTCTCGGATGCCGACACGACGTTGAGCGATGGTTACGGACACGGTGCCGACCGGGCGATTTTGATTCATGCGATGCTTTCGGCGGCGGGATTTCAGCCGGAGTTTGTGATGGCGTCGTTTTTGCCGCCCGTTTCGGGCATCACGAAGATTGCGCACAACGTTCCGTTGCCAGAAGATTTTGAGACGGCGCTGGTGAGGATTTCCGTGGACGGGGATGACTTTTATCTGAATGACTCGGACCAGTACGCGCAGCTTGGCACGACGTCAGTGGACGGGAAACTTGGAGTGACGCTCAAGAACCAAAAGATCGGGACGATTAAAGCGGCCAGGAATTGCAGCGACCGGACGGAAACGGATTATTCCATTTCATTGTCGGACAAGGGCCATGCGCGGATGAAAATCTCGAAGCATTATTATGGCGGGAGTTATAATGCGGAGCATCGGTTTTTTGCCGAATTGCCGCCGGAAGAGCGGGAGCATTATTTCCAGGAGGCGGTTTCCGGTGTCGCCCAGGGCGCGCGGCCGGTAGGTGATTTGACGACGAAATTCGACACGTATCCGGGCCTGGAGGAATTCACGGTGGACCTGGACGACTACGGTGTGGCGAGCGGGAAATTTTTCTATTTTGATTTGCCGTTTCGGCCGCCGTTTTTTGCGGCCGGCGCCGGCGAGCGGACGTTGCCGTTATATATCCCGAATCGAAGGGCGCGGGTGGTTCACGCGGACATCGAGTTGCCATCGGGTTATGCGCCGACGGATATTGGGCCGAAGACCGGAACGTTTGAGGCGCCCGGCGGTTCGACGGTGCGCATCACGAGGCAGAGCGCGGATGGAAAATGCGTGGTGACGGAACAATTCGATACGGTGCCGGCGATCGTGAGTCCGGCGGATTACCAAAAGATCGTCAGCATCCAATCGGCGCTGGGTAGGAAGTCCACGATGACGTTTTTATTGGAGCGGGAGTAGATGGGTTGACACTTCCTGAACCGGGGACTGGAAAGTCCCCGGAATCCCGCCGCGGCGGGACTGGAAAGCCTGCGCTACGTGGTATCAAACGCTACCGTCACGGGAGACTGGCCGGCGAGACGCCGGCGCTCCCGGGCTTCTGGCTTGAGTTGTTCCGGAAAGGAAAATAGAGTTTGGTTGTGTCCAGCGGATCGAGATTTTGTTGCGCGGGCATTTGCGCTGTTTATTTGCTGATTGGCGGCATTGCCTGTTTGGCTGGAGCGTTGGAGGGCGGGGAGAAGGTTTCGCCGGCAAATCTCTGGCTCACGCGCACGTGGCAGACGGACGAGGGACTGCCGGACAATGACGTGACGGGCGTGGCGCAGACGGCGGACGGTCATTTGTGGGTGGCGACGCTCGGCGGTTTGATGCGCTTCGACG
>DASXHY010000281.1:0-5832 GCA_036488095.1 Verrucomicrobiia bacterium
GGAAGCGAGCAAAGCGGTCCTTTCCAGTAGCAGCCGAGGTAACGAGGCTCCAACAGAAAACGAAACTCAAAACCCGAAACCCGAAACGGACTCTCCTCGCCGCGCCAACACACTCGCCGTCATCGACTTCGTGTTGTCGCACACGCTTCGCCTGTTTCATCCCTTCCTGCCGTTCATCACGGAGGAGTTGTGGCACGGGATGGGTTACGCGGAAGACATGCCGGACGATCAGGGCGGCAAGACCATCATGTTCGCGCGCTGGCCCAAGCCGCTCGACGAGGATTTCAAGGGTCATTACGGCCTCGACGATTGTTACCTCGACATGGTCAACGCGAAGTATGAACTCGTGACGCAAGGCCGCAATCTGCGCCGCGCCGGAAATATTTCCGCGGGCAAAAAGGTGAAATACATTTTCAAGCCGGTGAATTTCACGCCGCCGCAGGACTTGGAAGTCATCAAGCTGCTGCTCAATGCGGAAGCGGTAGAAATTAACGAAAGCTATCAGTCTCCCAAAGGCACGCCGGCAGCGCGCACCGAGTTGGGCGAGCTTTATTTGCCGCTCGAAGGCCACGTGGATGTGGCCGCCGAGAAAATCCGCCTCGGCAAAGAGCAGGAAAAAATCGAAGGCGACATTACGAAGACCGAGCAAAAGCTGGCGAACCCGAATTTCGTCCAAAAAGTCCCTCCACAGGTTCTGGCCGAACATCAGCAGCGATTAATTGATCTGAAAGCGAAGCTCGATCACGTGCTGGAAGCGTTAAAGGCGCTGGAAGGTTGATTTATCTTGGTAGCTTCGATTCCGTTTGGTAGAACGCCTCCAAGGTGAAGCGAATTCTAGCACTCTATCTGGCCGCCTTTTTAATTCCCCTGGTCACTTTGGCTGACGGCGGCATTATTCCAAGGACCGCATTACAGGCAAAGGTTACGATTCCCGACCAGCGGGCGCTGCTCTGTTGGTCAAACGGCGTCGAAAGATTGGCCATTGATACCCACTTCATCGGTGAAGGCACTAATTTCGCCTGGGTTGTGCCGCTTCCCAGCCAGCCGGTTATCGAGGAAGCGACGCCGGGGCTTTTCAACACGTTGGATTATATTTTCCGCCCAAGCGTGGTTCATGCGGTTTTCCCGCTATACGCGATTCTCATCTTCTGCACTGGCGTCGGTTATCTACTACTTACTGTGCGTCGAAATACCGAACCAAGAATTTCTGACATGGTTGTTTCGGTGATTGTTGGCTTGGTCGTGCTTCCAATATCCGCATGCTTCGCGATTCCAGTGGCTGTACTGCTTCCCTGGAGTGTTTGGCGAGTGAGAGTCGGAAAGGAAGGATGGTGGGCAATGCTTGCAGTGCTGTTTTTTCTATTCGTCCTGAGCGGCATGTTGCTTCCGGCCTTGGGCACTGCTGGCTCTGCCGCGGCGCAATCCGATAAAGTCACAATTTTAGGCCAGGAAAGAATTGGCGCATACGACACAACCACGGTGGCTTCAAAAGACCCCCGCGCGCTGGTTCAATGGCTCAGCGAAAATAATTACGCCGTCCCCGACGGCGTTGAAAATGTTGTTTCGAATTACGTCAAACGAGGCTGGGTATTCGCCGCCAGCAAGCTTCATCGAGAATCCGCCCAGGCCGTCGACAACTCTCCGCCGCTTCTATGCTTCACGTTTCGCACCGACAAAGCTGTCTATCCCATGCAACTCACTCGGATCGGAAACACAAATCTTGATGTCGAGTTGTTCGTGTTCGGACCATCACGAGCAGAAGCAAAATTTTTCACCGTCGACCATTGTTCGATCCCGATATTCTCCGACTCGCATTATCGCCAACCCGATCTGAGTATCGTTCATCCGCTGCTTCAGAAATGGACTAAAAATTCCCAGATCGCGACCAAACTGAATGCCCATTTGACCTCGGATCAAATGAAGGATGATGTCGAACTGCAATGGGTGCCTTTCAAAGAGTTGCGCCGAACCATTTATAGCAAGCAGGGAGCGGCAATCGTCGGCCTCAATTGGGGAGCCGCACTGTTTTGCGGATGCCTCCTGCTGGGGAGCCTCATCATCGCCCTGAAACGCGAGCAGCGATCGGCCATGAAATTGGTGTCAGGATTTGCGGGCGTGGTAGGAATTGTGACTGCCGCTCTTTTGTTCATCACCCTGCCAAAAACGGAAGTGAGGCTGGTTCGGATGCCTGGTATTTTATCGGTAATGACATTGCGCCAACTTGATTGGAGCTATTCAGAGGCCGTAGGAAAAGGTTCATCTCCTGCGCAAGCGCGGGAGTTAATTGCCAAATTCGCTCACACGAACGAAAACGTACTCCTTGGGGGAATGATCCATGAAGAAGACTCGCCCGGCAATTACATCTTCCTAGAAACGACAAATGGTTTTGATTTTGTGCGCTTCGATGCTAACGGCGGCGCTCATACTAATTGGTAACCTCGGACTCCCCATTGCAAAAGTCTCGACCCCGATTGATTCTGCTGGCATCAATCACTCGTGAATTTACAAGCTGCACAGAAAGTCGTAGTCGAGGCCGCCAAAGCCGCCGGCGCAGTCATGCGGAAAAATCTCACTGCGGAGAAAAAGGCGAATGAAGTCACTTCCCACGACATCAAGCTCGAACTCGATGTGCGCTGCCAGAAGTTGATCGAAAGAAAACTGCACGCCGCGTTTCCAAAAATCGCGCTGCTGGGCGAGGAAGGCGAAGCGGGCGATGCCGACGCGGATTATCGTTGGGTGGTGGATCCGATAGATGGCACCGTGAACTTTGCGCACGGCATTCCGCACGCAAGCGTGTCGATAGCGCTGCAGAAAAGGGTCGAGGGTCGAGGGTCGAGGGTCGAGGCAAAGACGCGCACGGCGGGACACGCAACACGAAACACGCAACACGAAACTCTCCTCGGCGTTGTTTACGATCCATTCCAGGACGAAATGTGGACGGCGATTCGCGGTCAACCCGCGCGAATGAACGGGCGCATCATTCGAGTCAGCACCAATCGGAAGCTGAACCAGTGCATTGTGTCCATCGGCTTTGCCAAAAACCGCTCGAACCTGGAACGCGCCCTGCCCTATTTCATCTGGCTCTCACGTCGCGTCCAAAAAATCCGCATGTTGGGATCGGCGGCGCTGGCGCTGACGTACGTCGCCACCGGGCGGATGGACGCCTACATCGAGCGCGGCATCAGCCTTTGGGATATTGCGGCGGGCGGGCTGATCCTGGAATGCGCCGGCGGAAAATTCTGGCACGAAGCCACGCACGGTCCCCACAAATTTCGCATGATTGCCAGCAACGGCCTGGTTCACAAAAAATTGCGGGTACCCAAATAAAGCTCCAAATTCCAAGCACCAAGCACCAGAGAACATTCAAATTCCAAACACGCAATGGGTCGAATTTGGAGCTTGAGGCTTGGTGCTTCTCTGGTGCTTGGATCTTGGACGCTTGGAGCTTTAGCAACGATTCTCTGGAGGCTTGGTGCTCGGTTCTTTTATTTCCGCGCCAGCCTCTCCTTCAACTTCACCAACGCCTTGGAGCGATGACTCAACTGATTCTTAATCTCCTCACCCAGTTCCGCAAAAGATTGTTCGAAGCCGTTCGGGACAAACAACGGGTCATAACCGAACCCACCCTTCCCACGCGGGGCAAAATCGATTCGGCCCTCACAAGCGCCGTCAAAGATTTCGGTTTGCAGTTCCAAATCATCCGCATAACACACCGGGGAAGTTAAAGTTTCGGGTTTCGTGTTTGAGGTTTCGAGTTCAACGGGCGTCAGGGCGAGCACGCAGCGGAATCGCGCGGTGCGTTTTCCAAGCGGCACATCTTTCAACAGGCGAAGCAACTTGGTGTTGTTTTCCGCGTCCGGCGAGTTATCCGGTTTACCCGAATCCAGCGCGGCAAAGCGGGCGGAATGAACGCCAGGCGCGCCATTCAATGCGTCCACTTCCAAACCGGAGTCATCGGCCAGCACGAAGAAGTTTCGGGGTTCAGGTTTCGGGTTTCGCGTTGCGGCGAGCCAATGGGCGAGTTCCACGGCTTTCTTGGTCGCATTGCCGGCGAACGTGGCGGCGTCCTCAATCACCTTCGGCGAGCCCGGAAGATCGTTGAGCGTAAGGTAAAAATATTCCCCGCCCAGAATCGCGCGAATTTCACCCACCTTGTGCGCGTTGCGGGTGGCGATGAGAAACGTCGTCGGTGCCGGTGCATTCATTGAATGCCGATGCTACAGCGAGCACGAAACTGTTGTCACGCCCTGGAAAAAGCGGTGCCCTGATCCGGATGCGGCCATGCTGCTGGCGGAAACACTGGCGCATCCAAAAGCAAATCAGGACACCGCCAAAAAAACACCCGGAGCCGAATCCCACTCCACGCTCCGGGTGCCGCTTGCCTACAGTGTTCGCTTCTTGGGTGAACTGTGCAGCAAACGAAATCAAATCGTCACCGATGCCGTTGCATCCAGCGTCGGAACGATTGCAACAGCCATAGCATGACCAAAGCCGCCGCGCACAATGCCACGCTGCTGGGTTCCGGCACGGCGATGGCTTCCACGCTGATAGTAGGCGCCGCGAGGGCCCCGCCGCTGCGCGAGCTAAAGAGATAGCTCACTGTGCTGTCCGCCGCGAACAACCGCAGGCTCGCATCGCCTCCCGAGGTGACATCTGAAATCAATCCCGACGACAGCCCGAGTGTGTAGGAGTTTTGTCCGGAGCTGCCGCCAGGAAAATTAAAAGTCCCGAGCGATTGATCGGTCGCGTTGTTGACGTACACGCCCAGCAAACTATTAAAGGACACGCCGTCCGAAGTGGGCACGCCGCCCGTTCCAGTCCCTTCCACCCAGGAATTATTCTGCATCAGCGACACATTGAACTGGCCGGCGGCAATGTTGTTGAAAATCGGATTGTTGTGCGGCGAGGACGTTAATTGCAGCGTGACAGATTGAATCATCCATTGCCCGGCGCCGAATTGCGCATTGAAGGAATTTTCCGCGCCCGCGAAATCGAATTTCAACACACTCTGAAATTCGCCCTGCGGCAATCCATTGGCCGCGATGGCCAAAGAACCGGCAGCGCCAAAGTTGCTCGAACTCAAACCGCCGGCTGCGCCCGTGGTCACAAACGCATCCGCGATGGATTGCGAGCTGAACGAAGCCTGCCCCAGGCAATTGCCCGCGGCAAAAAGCGCCCCGGCGAGCACAGTTAATAATTTAACCGGCATTTTCATCACATCATTTCCTCTTTGCGCCGTTAAGGATTCGGCATCCGTCCCACGCGATAAAAATCATTGGCCGGCAAGATGTTCGTTGTAAATGAAGCCGAGCTGCTGCTGGCGGTATTGGTGACCACCGGCGTCCAGTTGAACAGGTTCGAAGAAGTCTCAATCACATAACGAAGCCCGGCATTGGCGCTGTAGTTGAATGAAAATTGATTGTTGGCGGCAGCCGGCGCTGAAAGCGAGGTCGTCACCGGCGTCACGACACTGACGTTCACGACCGAAGAAGTGGCGGAAATGCCCGCCGCGGTGGCGACCGCCGTCACCGGATAGGATCCAGCGCCCAGCGCGCCGCTCGTGAAATTGAACGGCGGCGTCTGGCTGGAACCCAGCTTGGACGCGTTGTTAAAAAACGAGACGTTCGTGACCGAACCGCTGCTCACGGCGGCGTTCACGGTAAATTTAACATTCGCCGGCGCGGCAAAGACCGCGTTATTGGCCGGGCTGGTGATGGAAATGGTCGGAGTCGGCGGAGTCACCGCCGAAGGAGTGGACCGTGTATAGGTGAATGACCCGCTAAAGAACCGCCCCCAGTCACTGAATGTGAGCGTCAGATAAGTGTCCTCATT
>DASXHY010000290.1:0-2464 GCA_036488095.1 Verrucomicrobiia bacterium
CGTGAATTCCACGATGAGAATGCTGTTGGATACCACGATCCCAACCATCATTACCACGCCCATGAGTGACATGACGTTCAAGGTGGTTCCGGTGAGAAACAAAATGATCAACACGCCGGTCAGCCCGGTCGGCACGGCCAGGAGAATCAGGAACGGATCGAGGAAGGATTGGAATTGCGCCACCAGGATCAAGTAAACCAGCAGCGTCGAAAGAATCAGGCCCAATCCGAAGCTTTTAAACGAAACTTCCATCGCGTGCGCCGAGCCACGGATTTGCACGCGCACATTTTCCGGCATTTTCGTGTTTTGAAGGATTTTCTGGACGCCCGCCAATACCTTGCCCACATCTTCATGCGAGGGCGAAACGTAAACGTCCATCACGCGGCGCAATTGGTAATGGTCCACCTCGGTGGGCGACTCGATGCGTTTGATGGTGCTCACGGCGTCGAGGCGCGTCGCCGCATCGGCGTGCGAAGAGCGCAGCGGCACGGAAGACAAGTCGCCGAACGATTTGATGAAACCCTCGGGATATTGGACCGTCAGCATGTAGTCGTTTCCGCTCTTAGGATCGACCCAGAAGCTTGGTGCAATCATTTGATCAGAGGTCAGCGCAGTGATGACGTTGCCGACGATTTCCTTTTCGCTCAGGCCCAGTTCGCTGGCGCGGAGCCGGTCAATGTCCAGCTTGAGCGCCGGATAATCCACGTCCTGCGGCACCAGCACGTCGCTGACGCCCGGCAACGCCCGCGCCTGCCTCGCGATTTCTGCCGCGGCTTTGTGCGCCTCCTCCAGATTGCTGCCGCTGACCTGGATATCCAACGGCGCCGGCATGCCCAGGTTGAGAACGGCGTCCACGAGGCCGCCCGTTTGAAAATACGCGTCGAGTTGCGGAAGATCGCGCCGCACTCGAGCGCGTACGAGATTCATGTATTCAAAGCTGCTCAATTTGTGCCCGTCCTCCAATCCCACCTGCACAAACGCCGTGTGAGGCCCTGAATTTGGCGTGTAAATCGAGGAGAACCCCGGCGTGACGCCGATGTTCGAAACGAGGATTTTCAATTCCTTCGGCGGCACAATGTCGCGCACGATTTGCTCCACCTGGCCCACGAGCTTGTCCGTCGCTTCCAATCGCGTGCCGGTCAGCGCCTTTAGATTGATCACGAATTGCCCGGGGTCGGTGCGCGGGAAATAAGCGCGGCCAACCAATGGATAAAGCCCGAGGCTCAGAATGAAAACTCCCATGATGCCTATCACGGTCGCGGCGGGACGCAGCAAACTTTTGTTTAACGTGCCTTCATACCGGCCAAGCATGGCGTTGAATTTCCGGTTGAACCATCCATTGAATTTCTGGCCCCACGACTTCGGATGTTCCGACGCGCCCACTTCGTGCCCGTGGCCCTTGATCCATTTGGCGCAGAACAGCGGCACTACCGTCAACGCCACGATGTAAGAGGCGAACAGCGAAAGAATGACTGACAAAGCCAACGCGCTGAAGAGGAACCGGCTCACGCCGTAAAGAAAAGTAACCGGGAAAAATACGACTGCGGTCGTCAATGTGGCCGCCAGCACCGGCAACGCCACTTCCCTGCCCCCGCGTTCCGCCGCCACTTCGGGCTTTTCGCCGAGTTCGAGATGGCGAAAAATGTTTTCGAGCACGACCACCGAGTTGTCAATCAGGCGCGAAAACGCCAGCGCCAATCCGCCCAGGACCATGGCGTTAATGGTGTTATTTCCCACCGACAACGCGATAAACGCCGCGAGCGCGGACAACGGAATCGAGAGAAACACCGCGACGGTCGCCCGCATGCTGCCCAGGAAAATTAAAATCATCAAACCGGTCAGCAACAAGCCGATGGCGCCTTCGTGAATCAGATTGTCGATCGCGCTGCGGACGAAAATGGACTGGTCGAAAGCGACCTTGGTCACGAGTTGTTTGGGGACGTCGAGCAAATGCTCCACGCCGTCTTTAATGCCGTTGACGACCGAAATGGTGTTGGCATCGCCGCCTTGTTTCAGCACCGGCAAATAGACCGACGGCTGGCCGTCAACGCGGACAATGTTGTATTGAATTTGCGAGGCGTCTTTCGCCTTGCCGACGTCAGCCACCAACACCGAGGCGTTGTCGACGGTCTTGAGCGGAAGTGAATTGATATCTTCAATCGCGTTGATTTGGCTGTTCGCGTAGAGGTTGTAATCGAACGGACCGATCTTCACATCGCCGGCCGGAAGAATCAGGTTGGCTTCATTGACGGTTCGCACGACGTCCATCACGCTCAACTGGTGTGCTTCAAGTTTCAGGGGGTCCACGTAGACCATGATTTGCCGGTAACGTCCGCCGAAAGGCTGCGGCACGGACGCGCCGGGGACATTGGCAATTTGATTGCGCACATCATATTGGCCGATGTCGCGCAATTTCGCCTCGTTCAAACCCTCGCCTTTCAGAGTGACCAGGCAGACCGGCAAA
>DASXHY010000295.1:0-1880 GCA_036488095.1 Verrucomicrobiia bacterium
ATCTTTGATTACATCGAGACGTTCTATAACCCGCGGCGGCTCCACAGTGCCCTGGGTTATCAATCCCCTGTGGACTTTGAACTGGAGTTATTGAATGCCAAACCTTAAATCACTTCTGTCCACCAAAACGGGGCAACCTCAGGGGTGGGGGTGAGGGCCGGAGCGCAGGCGTCCCGCCGGCAAGTCTCAGTCTTATTGCAAATGCACTCAATTAGTGAGTCCCTCCGTATTCTCGATCGCACCACAACTCGCAAGAACCGTGAAATGCGCCCGTTCCAAGATCCAACCACGGCGTCCTCGCGTCGCCGCTGCGGGATTTCCGGAGGATTTACTCCATCGGAAAATCATTTGAGTTCGAGGGCATCGAGGGGCACAGTGACGAAATGAAAAGAGCGTTTTTTCTCGTGGGGACACTTTTTGCCATGAATGCCTTTGCGACAACTCCGGATATGTATCACCCGGATTGGATCGATTTTAATAAGAACGGCACGAAGGACATTTATGAAGACCCGTCGCAGCCGATCGAAAAGCGCATCGACAATTTGCTCGCGCAAATGACCCTCGAGGAAAAAATCGGGCAGCTTCATCAGTCCACGCGCGATCCCGGCACGGAAAAAATTTACAAGGACCGCATTGAGCGAGGCGGCATGGGCTCATTTTTCGGCGGCGGGGAAATCATCGAGTCACCAACCCAACGCAACTTGCTTCAGCACCTGGCCGTCGAGGGAAGCCGCCTGGGTATTCCACTGATTTTCGGGCACGATTCGATTCACGGTTTTCGCACGATTTTTCCGATTCCGCTCGGGCAGGCTTGCGCGTGGGAGCCGGAATTGTTCGAGCGCACGCAGCGGATTTCGGCGCGCGAAACTTCCGCCGCCGGCAATGACTGGACGTTCGCGCCGATGGTGGACCTGGGGCGCGATCCGCGCTGGGGGCGCATCGCGGAAGGGTTTGGCGAGGACCCTTATCTCGGCAGCCTTTACGCGGCGGCGAATGTGCGCGGATTTCAAGGAACGAATTGCGCGGCGCCGGATCGGGTGGTCGCGTGCATGAAACATTACGTCGGCTACGGCGCGACGGAGGGCGGGCGGGATTATAACACGACGGAAATTTCCGAATACACGTTGCGCAATTTTTATCTGCCCCAGTTCAAAGCCGGCCTGGACGCGGGAGCGTGGACGCTCATGACGGCGTTCAATTGCCTGTCGGGTTTTCCATCAACGGCCAATCGTCACACGCTGGACGACATTTTGCGCAGAGAATGGAAATTCAAGGGCATGGTCGTGAGCGATTACCAGGCGGTCGAGCAACTCATCGATCACGGCGTGGCGGCGGACGTCGACGAGGCGGCGCGGCTGGCAATCACGGCGGGTGTGGACATGGAAATGGTGTCGAGCAATTACGACACGTTGCCGCAGCAAATACAGGACGGAAAGGTTTCGCAGGCGACCGTCGATGAAGCGGTGCGGCACATTTTGCGGGTGAAATTCGTGAAGGGGCTTTTCGACCACCCCTATACCGACGAAAATCTTTACAAGGGCGCTTATCTGAAACCGGATGCGGTCGCGCTGGCGCGTGAGGCGGCGGCGAAAACGTGCGTGCTGTTGAAAAATGAAAACGGCGCGTTGCCGATTTCGAAGTCGGCGAAAAAAATAGCGTTGATCGGGCCGCTGGCGGATGCGGCGGGCGAGATGCTGGGTTGTTGGGCCTCGCGCGGTCAACCCAAGGACGCGGTGTCGCTTGCGACGGGAATTCGCGCGAAACTTCCTCCGGGCGCGAAGCTGGCAATCACGCCAGGTTGCAACATCACGAACGCCACCGCCGATATTGGTCGGGCTGTGAAGGACGCGAAGGCAGCCGATGTGGTGATTCTCGCGCTG
>DASXHY010000299.1:0-5235 GCA_036488095.1 Verrucomicrobiia bacterium
ATCTTTGATTACATCGAGACGTTCTATAACCCGCGGCGGCTCCACAGTGCCCTGGGTTATCAATCCCCTGTGGACTTTGAACTGGAGTTATTGAATGCCAAACCTTAAATCACTTCTGTCCACCAAAACGGGGCAACCTCACCGTAGAAAAAATTCGAATCGCATTGCATGGCCGTTTTTGCGTAGCGCAGGTTGCTCCCGCCACGGCGGGACTGTATCGCAGACTGCCAGTCTGCGGAACGCGATCAAATCGAGCAGCCGCCAGATGGCTCCTGCTCAAAAATGGAGATACACTCAACGGCATTTCTTCAAAAACCCATTCCTTGACTCGCTGCCCCGCGCTTTTATCATACGCGCTCCGTTCGGTTTTTGGTCCCTTTGAAATTGAAAACGAAAATGAGCACAATCTATGATATTCAGGCGCGTGAAGTCCTCGATTCACGCGGTAACCCAACCGTGGAAGTCGACGTCATCCTCGCCGGTGGCGCCATTGGTCGCGCGGCGGTGCCTTCGGGCGCCAGCACCGGCGAACACGAAGCCATCGAATTGCGTGACGGCGACAAAAAACGCTTTCTCGGCAAGGGCGTGAGCAAAGCCGTGGCGAACGTCACGGACAAAATTCTCCCCAAACTTCAAGGCGTCGATTCGCTCGACCAACTCACCGTCGATCGCATCATGCTCGACCTCGACGGCACGGAAACGAAGTCCAAGCTGGGCGCGAACGCCATTCTCGCCGTCTCGCTCGCGAACGCGAAAGCCGCGGCGGAGGCCATCGGCGTGCCATTGTTCAAATACCTCGGTGGGCCCAACGCGAAAGTGCTGCCGGTCCCGATGGCCAACGTCATCAACGGCGGCGCGCATTCGGATGCCCCAATTGATTTCCAGGAATTCATGATCATGCCGCTTGGTTTGCCGACCTTCAGCGAAGGCCTGCGCGCGATCACCGAGACGTTTCATGCGCTCAAAGGCGTGTTGAAAAAGCGCGGCTTGAGCACTGCCGTCGGTGACGAGGGCGGTTTTGCCCCCAAGCTGAACAGCGTGGAAGACGCGGTTGAATCCATGTTGCAAGCAATCAAGGACGCGGGCTACAAGGCCGGCAAGGAAATCTATCTCGCGCTCGACGTGGCCGCGTCCGAGTTTTACGACGGCAACGGAAAATACACCTTCAAGAAAAGCACCGGAAAAACTGTGACCGGCGATGACCTGGTTTCCTTTTACGCCAAGCTCTGCGCGAAATATCCCATCGTAAGCATTGAGGACGGCTGCGCGGAAGGCGATTGGGACACGTGGAAAAAACTAACCGACAAAATCGGCGACAAGGTCCAGCTTGTCGGCGACGATTTGTTTGTGACCAACGTGAAGTTCCTCCAGAGGGGCATCGATACCGGCACCGCGAATTCAATTTTGGTCAAGGTGAACCAAATTGGCTCGCTGACCGAAACTCTCGACGCTGTCGAACTGGCGCAATCGCACAGCTACACCGCCGTCCTCTCGCATCGCTCCGGCGAAACGGAAGACGCGACCATCGCGGACATCGCCGTGGCGACGAACTGCGGCCAGATCAAGACTGGCTCCCTGAGCCGTTCGGACCGCTTGGCGAAATACAATCAACTCCTGCGCATCGAACAAATCCTGGGCCGGAACGCGATATA
Organism: Verrucomicrobiia bacterium; assembly: GCA_036488095.1. GTDB lineage: Bacteria > Verrucomicrobiota > Verrucomicrobiia > Limisphaerales > DASXHY01 > DASXHY01. Next base: position 1,653 of record DASXHY010000299.1, read on the forward strand.
CGCTGGCAAGACCGCGTTGCCCAAAGGCCTGTGAGAATTTAGGTTTCGTTTCACGCCGGAACCTGGAAACGGGTTCCGGCTTTTTTTATTTACGATTGACGATTTACGATTGACGAGCGGATGGAATCTTTTCGCGGCTCGTCAATCGTCAATATTCAGAGGCGCGCTTCGGCGAGATCGATGTCCTGCTGGATGCGACGCAGCACTTCGTCGTTAATGACTTCTTTGTTCCGGAGTTGCAGAATCGTTTCGCGTTCCTGCTTCAATCCCTCACGCGAAAGGCGCTCGTATTCTTTGGAGAACAGGTGGAGTCGGCGGCTTTGGTGATCGGGTTCAGTGGCTTCCAACTGGCTGATGCGGTCTTCGTATTCGATGCGCAAACGCTTCAAGGCATCGGATTTGGCGGCATCGTGTTCGGCGATTTTACTGAGGCGTTCCAGCGCGGCCTTGTTGGCGGCCAGCCGCGCCTCGCGTTCTTCGCGCTCCAATGAATCATCATCCTCCACGCCAAGCCAGCGTATGAGCAAAGGCAAACTCAGCCCTTGCACCACCAGCGTCGCCAGAATGATGACAAACGAAAGAAACAGGATTAAGTCGCGGCCCGGAAATGGGGAGCCGTCATCCTTGGTCAGCGGCAGTGCCATCGCAGCGGCGAGCGACACCACGCCACGCATGCCGGTCCACGCCACAATGACCACGTGCCGCCACGATGGGTAAGGGTCCCGTTTGCGAAGTTTTTTGAAAAGCAGGCGCGGCAAATAGGTCGCCGGAAACACCCAAAGGATGCGCACGAGAATGACCGCGAGGCTGATGAGCAGCGCATAGATGATGAGCTGGCTATACGGGAGATTGTTGCCGCCCGCCGCTTGTCGCACTGTCGGCAGTTGCAGGCCGATGAGAATGAACACAAATCCGTTCAGGACAAATTCCACCATGTCCCACACGGGGCGCGCGTCCAATCGCGTTTGGAAATCGGTGATTTCCGGCAAACGCCAGCCGAGATACAGGCCGGCGGTCACTACCGCCAGCACCCCCGAGACACCCAACCGGTCCGCCGCAAGATAGGCCGCGAACGGCGTCAACAGTGAAACCGTGATTTCGATGGGAGGATCCTGGACGCGTTTGTGAAAGTGCTCCGCGAGCCAGCCGACCGCCAGGCCCACCATGATCCCGCCAAGGCACACGATCACAAATTGCACGCTTGCGTGGCCCAGGGAAAACGAACCCGTCGCCACCGCAGCAATCGCGAACCGATACGCGACCAGCGCGGTAGCGTCATTGACGAGGCTTTCGCCCTCCAAAACCGTAACGATGCGGCGCGGCACCCGCAGGCGTTCGGCGATCGCGGTGGCCGCGATCGCATCTGGTGGTGAAACAATTGCGCCGAGGACAAATCCCGCCGCCAGCGGGAGGTTCATGAAATAGTGGGCCAGCCACGCAATGGCCACCGTGGTGATGAGCACGAGACCCACGGCGAGCAGGCTGATCGGCCGAAGGTTCGCGCGGAAATCGCGCCAGGGAGTGAATAGCGCGGCGGGATACAACAACGGCGGCAGGCAAAAAAGGAAGATGTGCTCGGGGTTGAGATGCACACGCGGCGCGCCGGGGAGCAGCGCAATCAACAGGCCGCCAACCACGAACAAAATCGGATACGGAATGTGCAAACGCCGGGCGATTAACGCCAACGCGGCGACCGCCAGCATCATTCCCACAAAAATATCTATGGCGCTGAACATGGATTGCGCAAACCTTACCGCGAAAATTCGCGGGAGCAAACAAAACCAGCGATAGTGGCACGGGCGTCGCTCATTGGTATTTACACAAGTCAAAAAACCGTGTGGTTCGTGGGGCAATGCGAAATCCTTCTCGTTCTTGTCCTCGGATCTTGCCTTTGTTTTCGAGGACGAGTAGGAGGACGATAACGAGGAGGAAGCTCTTCCGACGACTGTGTGGCCAAAAAAAAGCTCCGCTGAAATCAGCGGAGCATCGTTTGTAAACCGGCAATCGTTTCGTCCGAGACGAAACTGAATTACTGGGCCGGGGCGTTGGTCGAGGTTGAGGAGGCCTTCTTCGGAGCGTGCATCAAACCGGCCTTGATCATTTTTTCTTTGTCTTCCGAGCTCATCTTGGCGCGTTCGGACTTGTCGAGCTTGCCATTTTTGTCTGTGTCGTATTTGTCGAGCATTTCCTTGTTCAAGGTCTTCTGTTCCGCGGTCAATTTCTTCTTTTCCGGCTTGGTGGTGGTGGCGTCTTGCGCGTTCGCGACCAGCGCCGTGGCGCAAAGCATTCCCATCACTGCAACTAAGAGTTTCTTCATATTATATCGGTTTTTTACTTTGTTTTCAGGTTATACGGACACGTTCCAGACGTCCGCGTGGCGGAAATGTTACACGCAAACGGCATTGCCGCTGCCGCGAATCTTTCAAGCAGTGCAAAAGACAACAGCGCGAACCATTCATCGTAAGCTTGCCATAAATTTGAGAAATCATTTTTCGGCGGCATGGAAGCGGTTCATTGCGCGCTCGTTTGAAAAACGTCACGAGGTTGTCAATTGAATGGCACGGTCTCTGCACCATAGTTTCTGCGAAAGGGAAAGTTATGAATGGATATAATGAAATTGAAATCGAAATTGAAAATGAAATCAGGGATGCCGGCGTTCGTTCCACAATTCCGGCGCATGGACGCAGTGGGCAGGAAGCAAGGCCCATCCGCATTTGGCTCGTGGACGACAATTCCGCGTTGCGCGACTTGCTGGCGAATCTGCTGAATGGTGAGCCCGGGTTGGAGTGCGAGCGGCAGTTTGCGTCTCCGGCGACTGTCCTTGAGGCTCTGGCGGCGGAGCTTGCGCCGGATGTGATATTGCTCGACATCCAAATGGGCGCGGAAAACGGGCTGGATGCCATCCGGCCGATCAAGCTGCTCGCAAAAAATACCCACGTGCTGATGCTGACCACCTTTGCGCAACCGGAAGCTCGCGAGCGCGCGTTCCGGGATGGCGCATCGGATTTCCTGTCAAAGGCCTGGGCGTTCGACGAAATCGCAAGGCACATTCGCCAGGCGATGGAGTTTGGGTCAGTGGCAGGATTGCTGACAACGTTTCTTGATCGGGATATATCGGCGGGATCTCCTGAGAAATCCGTCCGTACCGTGATGGCTCGAAAATCATCTGGAACAGACCGGTGGTTTGCGAATCTACGCGGCTGGCTGAAGTTCAGCCCCTCTTGATTCTGGTGGCACGGGCGTCCTCGCCCGTGCCAACCAGAAGTCACAAGCGCAACTAAGACTTTTGTTCTAGGCCCGTTTTGGCGTCAATTGCTTGACGCAGGCGGGTGCCTCCGGTATTGGCTTCGATGCAAGTTGGTAACCATCACGTTACAAACAGTCGAAGCTAAAGAAATGAACTTTTGGAATGGCGCGCGCCGTATCGCGCGGAACAGCGCTCTCATTGCGGGAGCCCTGAGTCTGGTTTTCTCCGCTGCTGCCCAACGGCTTACCCTCAATTTTAATCCCGATTGGAAATTCATCAAAGACGATCCTGCCGGCGCGCAGGGCGTGGCTTTCAATGACACTGCCTGGACCAACG
>DASXHY010000372.1:0-6710 GCA_036488095.1 Verrucomicrobiia bacterium
AGTTGGAAGATGCCGTAGTGGAGTATGTCGGTGCCAAAATTGGAAACAATGACGAGGATGAACGCAAAATCGTTACCTCTCTTTCAATGGGCTTCCAAATGGTTTACACGACTATGTCGCTTGAGGCCGAAGTCAATAATGGAGGTTTCAATCAATACTTCTGGAACTCCACCGGTGCCTTTAAAAATGAGGCTCTTGAAGGTTATAAGCTTTTGGGCGCTTCCGAACACGAAAAAATCATCGTCGAGGCAATTGGGATTTATAATCAACATAAAGACGCACTCGATCAACAGAAGGCAAAGGGAACTTTGAAAGCCTTCAGCGAATCTTACAAGGATAACCCCTTGAATAAACTCGACAACCAATTTTACGCCTTGAAGGAAGATGCCTCCGCGATGCGAATCAAATTCATTCGAGAGCATCCGGAACTATTCGTCGGCCAATAATCGACCGAATGGACCGCTTGAACTTCCTCGCATCAATCGAATCCAAGCGCGGCGGGCTGCCACTTAATCCCACGCAAATCCAGGAAGCAATTTCCGCTTACACCACCGGCAAAATTCCCGATTACCAAATGGCCGCCATGCTTATGGCCATTTATTTTCGCGGGTTGAATACCGAAGAAACCCGCGCGCTCACCCTCGCCATGCGTGATTCGGGCGATTCGCTAAAATTTCCCAAAGACAAACGACCGCTCGTCGACAAGCATTCCACCGGCGGCGTGGGTGACAAGGTTTCGCTCCCGCTCGCGCCGCTGCTAGCCTGCCTCGGCTTTCGCGTGCCGATGATTTCCGGGCGCGGGCTGGGCATCACCGGCGGCACACTCGACAAGCTCGATTCAATTCCTGGTTTCCAAACCACCCTGCCGACGGAGCAAATCGTCCATATCGTGCAAAACGTCGGCTGCGTGATTTGCGGCCAGACCGAGCGCATGGTGCCCGCGGATAAAAAACTCTACGCCTTGCGCGATGCGAGCGGCACCGTGCCGAGCATGCCGCTGATTGTTTCTTCCATTCTTTCCAAAAAACTCGCCGAGAACCTGGACGCGCTGGTGCTCGATGTAAAATTCGGCGCGGCCGCCTTCATGCCCACCAAAGCCGAAGCGCGCGAACTGGCACGCACGATGGTCTCGCTCGGCAACGAATGCGGAGTGAACACGCGCGCGCTGCTCACAGACATGAACGCGCCGGTAGGCCGCGCCGCCGGCAACTGGCTGGAGGTGAAGGAGGCCGTGGATTGTCTCAACCGTAGGACAGGCTTCCAGCCTGTTTCCATTCTAAAAGAAAAGACGAAAAGTGAGAAAGGCGAGACGCCTGCCCTACAGTCTGATCTGCGCGAACTCGTTATCGCTTGCGCCGCGCATTTGCTGGTTCAAACGCGCAAAGCCAAAAATTTGGGCGCAGCAAAGCAAATGGCGGAAAATTGCCTGGACTCCGGCGCGCCCCGAAAAAAATGGGACGAAATGCTCGCGGCTCAAGGCGCGGACCTCGCGACCTTCAATCGAAAGCTTGCACACGATCACATCGCGCCCGTTATCCTGGAAATCAGATCTCCGCGGCAAGGCTTCGTTTCGCGCTGCGACGCTCGCATCGTGGGCGAAATCGTCCGCGACCTCGGCGGCGGGCGACTCACCAAGGAATCTAAAATTAATTACGACATCGGCATCGACCAACTCGCGAAACCGGGCGATGAGATCGATCGGGATTCGGTCCTGGCGCGAATTCACGCCGCAGACCAGGAGCAAGCCGAGGCCGCCGCCGCGCGTCTCAAAGCGGCAATCGAAGTTTCCGGCAAAAAAACGAAACGAACGCCGTTGATTGCGGAAATCATTACGTAGGACAGGTGTCTCGCCTGTCTCCAACTATTTCAACGCGGAAATCGAAAAAATGGAGACAGGCAGGATGCCTATCCTACGAACTACCTAATCGTTTTCAAAATCGCCTCCGCCGCCGTGCGCGGATTTTCCGCGGCGTAAATCGGGCGCCCAATCACCAGCCAACTCGCCCCGGCATCCATCGCTTCGCGCGCTGACAACGTGCGTTTCTGGTCGTCCGCCTTTTCCGCGCCGGTGCGGATGCCGGGCGTCACCAGTTGAATGTGCGCCGGAAGAATTTGCCGCAGCGCCGCGATTTCCAACGGCGAACACACCAACCCGCGCAACCCCGCTTTGACCGCAAGCGCCGCCAGGCGCTCCACCTGCGCACCCACGTTCGCCTGGCAGCCAATTTCGCTCAACGCATTTCCATCCATGCTGGTCAACACCGTCACGCCCAGCACGAGCGGTGCGTTGCGGCCGGATTGCATCGCGGTTTGTTGCGCCGATTGCTCCGCGGCGCGCATCATTTCCAGACCGCCCCCGGTGTGGATGGTGAGCATCTGGACATCCAGGCGCGTCGCCGAAGCCACCGCTTTGGAAACCGTGTTCGGGATGTCATGAAATTTCAAATCCAGGAACACCGCCGCGCCCGTATCCCGAATGCGCCGCACGATGTCCGGTCCCGACGCGGTAAACAGCTCGCTGCCGATTTTGAAAGCGCCGACGACGGGCGCAATTTGTTGCGCCAGCTTGAGCGCGGCTTCGGCAGTCGGAACATCGAGGGCGGCAATGATCGGATTAGGCATAGCAATTTCGTAAATGGCGCGCGGCATCGTACGTCGTAAAGCGCGCTGCGTAAATCTGCTTTTTGCGTTCCCGACATCACGTGCTAGATTGCCTTGGAGATATCCAAGCGGTGTTAACAACAATTATGAAAAACACATTGGTTCTGGTAACGGATTTTGGAGGTTTCAAAGCCTTTCGTCTCGAAAATGACCCGCCCCACAGCAGCCCACGATTGGAATTACTCGAAGAATACCAGGATGCCAAAGCGCATCGCCGGCTCGTCGAGGAAGTTTCCGATGCCGCCGGGCGCTTTCCGCGCCGGACAGGCGCGCGGGCCGGTGGCGCCATGTCCGACGGCGAACGCCACAATATCGAGCTCGAAAAGCGCAAACGCGGCGTGCGGGCACTGGCCGGGCGCCTCAACTCGCTCATGCAGAATCCCGAGATTGAACAGTGTTTCCTCGCAGCCAGCCGGGAAATCATGAACCCGCTGCTCCAGGAACTCAGCCCGGGTTCGCGTTCCAAAATCGGGATCAACATCCCAGCCGACCTGATGAAGGCCAGCAAAGTGGAACTCTTGAAGCAGTTTCGAGTTTAAAATCGTTTTCCAGTAGGAGACGAGGCGACGAGTCTCTAATTTTTTCCGGCTTAAAGGAATTAATGAGACCCGCCACTTCGTCTCCTGCTTTTGAGCGGACAGCAACGCGTTCATAGCCGTTCATAACTTTGGAGGAAGGGCAGTTGCATTTCGTGAAGCGACCGGGCTAATCTCGCCGCCATGATTAAAACCGAGAAAACAACCGATCCGGAACTCAAGAGGCGGATCGAGGAACTCATTCAATTTAAAGGCGGAGGCTTCAACCAGGAAAGCGTCGCGGACATCATCGAGAGCGCGCTCAAGATTCTCACCGACATCGAAGATAGCGGCGACGTGAAAGTCATCCAGACCGCTTTACGCGAATTGCGCTACGCCTTCCGGCTGTTCGCGCCGTATGCGGACAAACGCAAAGTCACCATTTTCGGCTCCGCGCGCACCCAGCCGGCCAAACTTGAATACCAACAGGCGGCCGATTTCGGAAAAAAAATCGCCGAGGCCGGCTTCATGGTCATCACCGGCGCGGGCGGAGGCATCATGCAGGCCGGCCACGAGGGCGCCGGCCCGGAAAAGAGTTTCGGCGCAAATATTCGATTGCCCTGGGAACAAAGCGCCAACCCCGTCATCCGCGAGGACAAAAAACTCGTCACCTTCAAATATTTCTTCACGCGCAAATTGATTTTCATCCGCCACTCGGACGCCATCGTGCTCTTTCCCGGCGGCTTTGGAACAATGGATGAAGGCTACGAGGCGCTTACGCTGATGCAGACGGGCAAGAGCCAATTGATGCCGTTGGTGCTCATCGATCGGCCCGGCGGCACCTACTGGAAGACGTGGGACAAACACATTCGCGAACACCTGCTGCGCGACCAATTGATTTCGCCCGACGATCTCAATCTGTATCACATCACCGACAACTCGGATGAAGCCGTAAAAATCATCACGCGCTTTTATCGCAATTTCGTTTCCAGCCGTTTCGTCAAGGATCTGTTCGTCGTCCGCCTGAAACACGCCCCCACGGCATCCGCCATCGAGGCGATGAATGAAGATTTCAGCGATATCATTGTCGGTCCAAAAATTCAGAAAATCGAGGCCACACCCGAGGAAGTCGAAGACGACGACAACGTAGCGCTGCCGCGAATCGCGTTTGGTTTTAACCGGCGCGATTACGGCCGGCTGCGGCAGTTGTACGACGTGCTCAACGGGCTGTAGCGCAGGTTGGCAACCTGCTGTGTCGCCGACTGCCAGTCGGCGAGGCGTAATCTGCTCCCGCAGTGCGATCATTAAAGGGTTTTCCAAAGCAGTCCAAAGCCTCCCGCTACGCTGCGGTACCGCGTCGCGAATTTAAATGGCTTTCGGTGGGGTATTCACCCCATATTTCGAGCGTAACTCAAACGCAAATAATCAGCCCGGCAGCGGTTGGTTGTTTCGGTAACCGCCTTTTGTGAGCATCCTTGAGTATTTGAATGGCAGGCACACTCGCACAACGAGTGTCCTGCGGTCATTAGGTGAAAAAAAACAGCCTGCTCACCGTTCTTCCTGGAAAATATCCCTGCTGGCCGGCCTTGCAATCCTCGCCACAGCCTTCGGAGCCGCGGCCGACACCAATGAGGTCACCACTCCCGCGGAATTAAAGCGTCTAAGCCTCGAGGATCTAATGAACCAGGACGTGACGATCGTTTCGCGCCGCGCCGAAAAACTTTCGGCATCACCCTCCGCGGTGCAAGTCATCACCGGCGAAGAAATTCATCGCTCCGGCGCCACCAGCCTGCCCGAAGCCCTCCGGCTCGCGCCGAACCTGGAAGTCGCCCAAGTGAACTCGCACGATTGGGCCATCAGCGCCCGCGGCTTCAATAATACCCTCGCCAACAAACTCCTGGTCATGATCGATGGCCGCACCGTTTACACGCCCCTCGACGCCGGCGTTTTTTGGGACGTGCAAAATGTGCTGTTGGACAACATCGAGCGCATCGAAGTCGTCAGCGGCCCGGGCGGAACCTTGTGGGGCGCGAACGCGGTGAACGGCGTGATCAACATCGTCAGCAAAAGCGCAAAGGACACCCAGGGCTTGCTGGTGGAAGGCGGCGGCGGTTCGCTGTTGCAGGATTTCGGCGCGGTCCGTTACGGCGGCGGCAATGGCACGAACTTATTTTACCGCGTTTACGCACAGCGTTTTGACCGCAACGACACCGTTTTCCCGGATGGCAGCGACGCCACCGATTCCTGGGACATGAGCCAGGGCGGTTTCCGCATGGACTGGTATCAATCGGATGCGAATACCCTCACTGTGCAAGGCGATGCCTACAGCGGCAGCGAGGCCTCGACGAACGGCGACACGTTTGTAGATGGGCAAAACGTGCTGGCCCGGTGGTCGCACACCATTTCCGACGCTTCCGACCTGAGCATCCAGGCCTACTTTGACCGCACCTGGCGCGAGGTTCCGGGCTCCTTCGCGGAAGACCTCAAGACCTACGATCTCGATATCCAACATCGCTTCGCACTGGGCGAACGGCAAAGTGTGACCTGGGGCGGAGGCTATCGTTTGATGGCTGACCAGGTGCGAAACTCGCCCGCCCTCGCGTTCATTCCGCCGGACCGGAACATGCAACTCTTCAGCGCCTTTGTGCAGGACGAAATCACGCTCGTGCCGGACCGGCTCCAGCTCACGCTTGGCACAAAATTGGAACACAACGATTTTTCAGGTTTTGAAGTGCAGCCAAGCGCACGGCTGGCTTGGACGCCAAGCGACCGGCAAACATTTTGGGCCGCCGTTTCGCGCGCCGTGCGTTCGCCCAGCCGCGTGGATTCAGACCTGAGAGCTCCCGGGACGCCGCCGTTCCAAATTACCGGCGACCCCGATTTCGATTCGGAAACCCTGCTGGCCTACGAAGCCGGCTACCGTCTCCGCCCGGCCAGCCGCATTTCGCTTTCATTGGCCACCTACTACAACGATTACAATAACCTGCGAAGCCTCGACCAGCTCACGCCCACGAATTTCGTCATCGGCAACGGCTTCCGCGGCCAGACGTGGGGCGTGGAACTTTCCGGCACCTACCAAGCCACCGAATGGTGGCGCTTGCGCGGCGGTTACACTTACCTCAACAAACTCCTTTGGACGCACGAGGCCGACGTCACCCCGAGCGTTCGCGAAGGCAACGATCCCGAAAACCAAGTCCTGCTCCAATCCATCCTCGATTTGCCCGCCCATTTCCAACTGGACCTCGTGGGGCGCTATGTCGACACTTTGCAAACTCCGCACGTGCCAAGCTACGTTTCCCTCGACGCCCGCTTGGGGTGGTGGTGCAAGGGCAACCTGGAAATTTCCGTTGTCGGAAAAAACCTTTTGGACAATCAACACCCGGAATTCGGCGCACTGGCAACGCGACAGGAAATTCCCCGCAGCATTTTCGGAAAAGTGGCCTGGTGGTTCTAGCAGGGCGATGACACACCCAACACCGAATACCGATCGTCACGCCTCGAGTGCCCACGGCGCCGGAGGTTCGTGGAAAATTT
>DASXHY010000380.1:0-5852 GCA_036488095.1 Verrucomicrobiia bacterium
TTACCGGCGCCAATCCCCCGAATTGGCGGGTGGAAGCGGACCAGGTCGCCGGGCCGCCTCCCGCAACATTCACTGGAGAGGATGCTTACAAATGGCTTTTTCAACAGGGTTACAAAATCGGTCCGTTATTTCAGTACGCGCCTAATCCAGACATCATGCATTGCCCGGGCGATATTCGTGTATTATCCGGCCATTTTTGCTGGGACAGCTATTCCGGGGCCGGCGGATTCGTTGGGGGCGATGCTGGCTTGGACAGCCATCTCGGGCACATTAAAAAAGCTTCCCAAGTGATGCGTGGCAGCGATCGTTTTTTGTGGGTTGAGGAATGCGGGTCGCAGTCGCCAGCAGGCCAAACCTACCTGGAGAATCAGCACGCGTGGGACATGCATCCGGGAGATCCGAATGGGCCGCCCAGCCCGTTCTTCACCGCATCGTGGGTTGACTCGCCAGCGGCTTATCACGGAGCCAACAGCACATTTAGTTTTGTGGACGGACACGCGGAAACTCACAAATGGCTTAACAAACTGGTGATCGATTTCGCCAACAGCTTAAGCTCCAGTAAATACTACAACATCGGCGGCGGTTCGAGCCCCGGCGCTTTGGCCAACGCGGACAAGGTTGATTTGTATTACGTCGCCAGCCATTTTGCGACCGACCTCAATCCGTGATTACCTCCCGAAGTGCGTTGGTTTGATGCGCGCAGCCGTTCTTTTTGGGCGGCAATTTATTGCTCAAAATCCAAGCCGATGTCCACGGCGCGGGCGGAATGGGTAAGCGCGCCAACGGAAATAAAATCCACTCCGGTATCGGCAATCGCGCGCACGGTGGAGAGATTGACGCCGCCGCTGGCTTCGGTTTTGGAGCGGCCTTTGCACTTTTGCACGGCCAGACGCAATTGCACGAGGGTCATGTTATCGAGCAAAACGAAATCCGCGCCGGCGGCCGCGCCTTGCTCGACCTGTTCGAGCGTGTCGGCTTCGACTTCGATTTTTAGCTGCGGGTATTTCGCGCGCGCCTGTTTCACGGCGGCGGCGACGGCGTTTGGCTCCGCTCCGTGGAGGGCGGCAAGGTGATTGTCTTTGATGAGCACCATATCGAACAGGCCGAAGCGGTGATTGACGCCGCCGCCGCAAGTGACCGCATATTTTTCCAATCGACGCAAACCGGGAGTGGTTTTGCGCGTGTCGAGAATTTGCGCGTGGGTGCCCTTGATGGCATCCACGAATTGCGCAGTCAGTGTGGCGATGCCGGAGAGACGCTGGATGAAATTGAGGGCGACGCGTTCGGCGCTCAGGATGGCGCGCGCATCGCCGGCAATGCGCAATAGATTCTCGCCGGCTTTGGCATGGTGGCCATCGCGAGCGAGCGGTTCAATCAGAACGCCCGGAGAAAGTTGACGGAACGCCGCTTCCACGAGAGCAAGTCCTGCGACAACGAGAACTTCCCGCGCGCGCATGACCACGGTCAGCGGAGAATTTTCCGGCACGGTCGCGAGCGCGGTCACATCGCCGCTGCCGATGTCTTCGGCGAGCGCGAGTTGTACGGCGCGGCGGACTTCTTCCGGATCGAGCGGTTGCATGCGTGAAAGGTGGCGGAAAAAGTCGCGGCGGAAAAGGGCAAAACTGTGAACAAGCGGAAGGCGTGGTGTCGTTCTCGTCCTCGTCCTCCTCCTCGAAATCTCCCATCGACAGCGAGGACGAGGACGATAACGAGCACGAGGATCGGCCCAAAAGGCGCCCATCGTTTTAATCGATTCCACGTTGAAGTTTATCAATTAACACTTTTTATTGCGGCCGGCTAAGGTCGCCGCATGAAAAAACTTTTGCCGGTTTTGAAACGACATTTCGTCAGGATTCTTTCACTGGCAGTCCTGGCATTGATAGCTGGTTGGGTGCTGTTTACTCGAAAGCCTTTTTAACAACGGCTTGAACCCAATCCGGTCCCGGAAGTTGATACCCGAAGAAATGTTTTGAACTGATTGCCGCCACATCGCCGTCAATCTTCGATACCGTCCCGACCCAGGCACCCTGTGGTAGGTTTCCGGTCGTTCGCCTCACGAATTCCGAGTGCGGCCAACTCATGTCCGGTGTGAAATGAATTACCGCATCATCCTTGACCATAATCAGCATAGTCTCTCCGTCGCGTATCTTGATTTTGTCGCTCATGGCCGAGGAAATTAAAGGCTGAGTTTAAATTTTGGGCAAGTTTTTCGTGGCGAGTGGATCAGTGCGCGGAGAAGATGATAATGACATGCTCATGTGAGTCGTCAGAATCAATTGAACAGCTCGCGCTGTTTGTTTGCCAATTGTAATGGATATGTCCTGAAACCCTATTCGGAGGGGAAATGTGTATTGTCTGTATCTGGAATGGAATTTCGTTTATGGAAACTTGATAATGACGCCCCGTAAGAAGCTGTTCGAACTCGTTCGGCGCGATCGTTAAATAGAAACAACGCACCTCGTCCGTCCACACGTCACTTCCCATTTGAAGACTTTTGACTGATTTCGGGATTTCGGAAATGTTCAGAGCATGTTTGAGAATCGCTGAAGGTGATGAGATCATGCGAAACCCTGCATAACCGGCGGCCAAAAAAAATGCGATCACCGCAATGAAAATTTGGAAAGCTTTGGAGGGTGGTCGCATGAAGTCAGGTTCAATTCGATCCGATGATGTGTCAGGTCGCCCCGCATTCGGACAGCTCCGTTGGCCTATCTTCCTTCTTCATGACCAAATTTAAGGCTCAATTCTTTAAGATTTGCAAGAGTTGGTTTGGCTTAGCTCGTTGAATATTGAATGTTTCCACCGCTGTCCACAAATTCGTGTTCATGGGTGTTCATTCGTGGTTGAGATCGTTCGCGCAGTCAGGCGTGACAAACGGCCGTTTATCCGTTTACATTCTTCGCCCATGGCCAGACCACCGTTGATTTTGATTTCGCCGAGCGTTGAAGCGAAAGGCGTGGAGTTCCATGATCGGTCCATCAGTTTGTCCGAGGCATACTCGCAAGCGATCGCGACTGCGGGCGGTATTCCGCTCACAATGGCGGCGGGGCAATCGCGGGAATTGGTCGCTGAAAGCGTGCGGCGCTGCGATGGCGTGCTGATGACCGGCGGCGATGACATTGAGCCGCGGCTTTACAAGGACGAAGTTCCCGAAAAGTTGCGCCGGACGGTGGAGACCACGCCGGACGGCGGGGAGCGCGATTTGCGGGAGTTGATTTTGATCGATGAAGTGTTTCGGCAGCGCAAACCCTTGCTGGGGATTTGCCGGGGACATCAGCTTTTGAACATTGCACTAGGTGGAACGCTGGTGGTGGATATTCCGACACAACGGCCGGGCGCGATGAACCATCGGCGGATGGATAAGCGCAGCGAGGTGGTGCATGAAGTGCAATTGACACGCGATTCATTACTGTCCAAGATAACCGGCAAGCGGACATTGGGTGTGAACAGCACGCATCACCAGGCTGTGGACCGGGTCGCTGAAATGTTGCAGGTGACCGCGGTGAGCGGGGACGGGGTAGTGGAAAGCATGGAATTAAAGCCTGAGGCGGCCCGCTTGCTTCCGTTCATGGTGGCGATGCAATTCCATCCTGAACGGCTGGTGGATCGTTACCCGGAACACCGGGCAATTTTTCACGCGTTCACGCGGGCGTGTACGCAATCGCAAAGAAAACTATGAAGGGCAAAATAACGGTCGTTGATGACGCCGCGGACATTCGCGATTTGCTCGGGGCAATCCTCCGTGACACCTACGAGGTGGCCGAGGCGCAGAGCGGCGCGGAATTAAAGCAGGCGTTTAGCCAACCACAGCCGGACGTCGTCCTGCTCGATATCAAGTTGCCCGACGCCGACGGGCTGGACCTGTTGCCGTTGATCAAAAAGCAATGGCCGGAAACGGAGGTCATCGTCCTCACCGGCAATGCCACGTTTGAAGCGGCCGTCGAGGCGACCAAGCGCGGCGCTTATCATTTTCTCAATAAACCTTTCGACACGCAGGGCCTGCTCGTGACGGTGGAACGCGCGCTCGAGCACAAGCTGCAGAACGAGGAGAACAGCACGTTGCGCCGCGCGCTCTCGACCATGAGCGGCGGGAGCTCGCCAATTTTCCAGAGCGGCGCCATGCAAAATGTGGTGCGCACGGTGGAACGCGTCGCCCCGAGCGATGTCGCGATCCTGATCACCGGCGAAAGCGGTTCGGGCAAGGAAGTGATTGCGGATTTGATCCACGCCATGAGCCCGCGCAGCAAGGGGCGCATCATCAAGATCAATTGCGCCGCGTTGCCGCGGGAATTGATCGAGAGCGAATTGTTCGGATCGGTCAAGGGTGCCTTCACGGGCGCGCATTCGGACCGCGAAGGCCTGTTCCGCCAGGCGGAAGGTGGCACGCTGTTCCTCGACGAAATTTCCGAAATGCCGATCGATACGCAAAGCAAGCTGTTGCGCGTGTTGCAGGACCAGGAAGTGCGGCCCGTCGGCGGCAAGGTGAGCTACAAGACGAATTGCCGGCTGGTCGCGGCCACCAACCGCAAGCCGGAGGAGGCCATCCGCGACGGCAAGTTGCGTGAGGATTTGTTTTATCGCATCAGCGCGATATCGGTGCATCTGCCGCCGTTGCGCGAGCGCCGTGAGGACATCATGCCGCTGGCGAACGCGTTCATGAAACGTTTTGTGGCGCAGGCGAACCGGCCAATTCGCGGTTTCAGCCCGGAGGCGACGGAGCGGTTGACGTCGTTTGAATGGCCCGGCAACGTGCGCCAGTTGCAGAATGAAATCCAGCGCGCGGTGTTGCTGTGCGAATCCACGGAGATTGATTCCACGGATTTGTCGATTACGACCGTGAAACCGGAATCGGAGCAAAGCCAGGACACAAATTTCACGTTGCTGGAAGGCGTGGAGCGCAACGCGATTGTGCAGATGCTCAAGGAAACCGGCGGCAACAAGTTGGAAACCGCCAAACGCCTCGGCATCGGCCGTCAGACGCTTTACAATAAGATCAAGGCTTACGGGATTGAGGTGTAGTCAGACGCTCGGGTAGCGCAGGCTTTCCTGCGGGTTCCGGCGACTTTCGAGTCGCCGGTCTTGAAAACATCCGCAAGCCTTTCATTGATAAACTGTCGGATCCACTATCCAATTCCCGCCTTGCAGGTTCAGAGTATACACGATTTTGACGGTGCGGCCGTCAGTTGAATGAAGTTCGATCCCTAACTGGACCGTAGCGGCATCGATATCGCGCCGCGCGACGAGTCCAATCGAAACCATTTGAGCAAGATTGCTTCGCATGCTCCCTAGAAGGTTTTTGCGAGCTTGCTCCGAAGCGGAACTATACATTCTCGACCAACGTTTCGGCTCCATGCAACGGGACAACACCTCGACATTGCCGTTATGTTCCGCCCATAGAAGGGTCTGCGCAGCGGCTTCCGGGGTGCCCTGGCCACGATCGTACAAACTGTCCACGCGAATGAGGATCGGCTGCATCGGCGCTTGTTTCGGAACGGCCTGCACGGCGCTCCTGGCCAGCGTCTGCAATCGCTGATTTTCAGCGCTCACTTTCTCGAATGTCGCCCTCGCATCTCGCAATTGATTGACTTCGTTGCGGAGCCTGAGGAGGTCGTGGTTTTCTTCCTGCAAACGGGCGATCTCCTCCGCATCCTGCGCTTGATCATCACTTGACTTCGCCAGGTCCGCCTTCAATTGGTCGGCTTCTGCCGCTGATTGTTGCAACGTTGTATTCTCTGCGCGCAAATGGCTGAGTTGCTGGTGCTGCAAGCCGACCAGCAACAAAGTCACAACCGCAATTGAGCTGAATAGCAGTATTTTCATGGCGTCGACTTCGGGTTGATGGGCTGCAAGTA
>DASXHY010000383.1:0-3944 GCA_036488095.1 Verrucomicrobiia bacterium
TCGTTCAATGGCTTGCCCGTTAACAGCAGTTCCACTGCCTTGCGCCGATACTCCCGACTATGATGTCGCCGTCTCTTTATCTCTCTCATAACAGCTTCTTCCAACGCTACTCCATGTGTCCGTACCTTCGGGGCAAGCCCAACGGAGCATTTTCGGTTTTTTTTATTTTTTTTGGCCCGATTTAGCCCGATTTAGCCGAAGTTAGCCGAATTTAGTCGGTACGATGCACGCGCCGAACGGCTCCCGAGCTGGACGGACTTCCCAAAATTCAACTGCCTCCCCGTGAACCCTGACGACCTCCTCACCCCGGCCCTCTCCTCCTTTTGGGGAGGAGAGGGAGGCGGAAGTCGTCGGTTTCGTTTGGCTCGGGGATTGAATGCGCGCATTTGGATGCGGGAACATCTCGCGCCGAACACAAGCGTGTGGGAAGGCATTGAGCGGTGGAATGATTTCATGCCTCAAAGTGAGCCGCGGGGCGCGGCTTACAGCGCCCGAGGCGGGCGCGCTCCCCATTTGCAACTGCATCGTTCTGGATTTAGTCAGGGGCACAATGTTAGCCGCGATTTCTGGTTTGTTAGGTTCTCGGGTTGCAGGCGCTGGCTGTTGCGCTGCCGTTCGGTTTCGTTTTCCAGGCGCTGTTAGGCCAGGCGGAGGCGCTGGGTGTTGCAGTTTTCGCGCCGAAACCGGGTCAACTCACGGCAAATTTCGCGCAACCGGTACCAACGGTCGTTCATATCGCTGATGCCTTCAAGGAAGTTGAGGGCTGTTGCCAATTCCGCCGCGACGATGGCGCCGAGTCGTTCGGCGACTTGACTGCCATCGCCAATGGCGTCCAGCTTGGCAACGTTTTCGGAAACGGAGCCGAGTCGATCGCGCCGGTCTTCGTGCCAGAGCCATTCCTCGAAACCTCCGTGTCGCCATTCGTAAAGATTGCCTTCATCGATGGGACGTCCGCCGAATTTCTGCGTAAGCATTTGGCGGCATGGGGGCAATTCGTTGACCCAGGCAAGAATGTCGGACCCGGATTGGCCGTCCAGGAGGCGGCGGTTCAATTGTTCGCGAATGTCGTGCGGCAGGCGGGCTATTTTTCCTATGCGGCTCATGTCTTCTGCTCCTTTCCTGCGGCCAGAGTTACACAGGGGGTGGGACAAAGGCTGTCCAACCCATACGGAAGTCAGAGGTCGGAAGGCGGAGGGCGGAGGGCAGAAGTCAGAATTTAACCGCAGATGACACAGATAAACGCAGATCTTTACAGAAGGAAACGAAGGAAACGGAGAAAAGCTCCAAAATCCAAGTTCCATCCGCCGTCGCCACGGCTATGGCGGACAGGAGTTCCAGAGAAGCTCTAAATCGCAATCGGCGTGGGGTGATTTTTTGACAAACTCGAAAAGAGATGCGGCTAATGCCGTTGCGTATGCCGAAGCAAGAGCCTGCTTACGGGCCTGTTGCCCAAAGCGGTATGGGCGAGAAAGAGCGTTCGTCCCTCGTCATCGTTCTCGTCATCGTCCTCGATTTGTTGGGAAATTCGATTACGAGGATGAGAACGAGGACGAGGAGGATGCCAGGTTTTTCGCACCTTGGATTTGGGCAACGCTCTCACGTCGGCTGCTACAGTGTGAAAGTTATGCGGCCATTTCCATGCCGATGTCGGCGTTCAGCTTGCTTGACGCAGTGGGATCCACCCATTTCACGAGCGCGAGGAAATTCACGAGGGACGCACTGCTGGGATTATTCCGATACATGTTCCGCAGGCTGTTGACGACTTTGTTGTAAACGGCGGCGTATTTCTCGTGCGTGAGCCGCGTGACATAGGTTTCCATCACCGCGCGTGCGACCGGGTCGGTGCTGCCATCGGGCAAATAGGGCAACTGGCAGAAAACGTGGATGAGCGTGATCGGCGGCGCCTCGGTCAAGGTGACCCAGCTTTGTTTCATCTCGTCGGCGTCGTATTTGGCGTGCAATCGCTGCCGGATGGCGGTGGCGATCGCGTTGGGATCCGCGCGGTTGATGATAAGGTCTTTGACTTTTTCCCAGGCCAACTGCCGCTCCAGTTCCGGCGTGATGGTTGCCGCGCCTTTTCTCGGCGCATCGAGGCCGGCCACGCCCAATTCCTTGCCGACGGCTTTGCCCAGGGTTTCGGCGTCTTCTTTGCGGAGCCGGTCGGAATCCATGATTCCAAAAACTACCAACCGCTGCATGTCCGGCTTGATGAGGCGCACCACTGGGATGACCGCTGCGGGACTGGGCGGGGTCTTTGAGGGCAGCAAATGCTTCACGAAGTCGGTCACGAAATAATCCGGGTCCGCAACCTTGTCCGCGCGGAGTCGCAGCACGTGCCGCAACATTGCCGCCGCGCCGCCGCTTTTGCCGATGTTATTGACGATGGAATGGCGATAGTCCGGATTGACGACGTGCGACAGGAGTGCTTCGGCCTGCGCAATCAATTTTTCATCGAGATTGTCCTGCGGACCGCTGACGACCAATTGCTCGATGAGCGCCGGCATGCGTTGCGCAAAAATCACGTCCGGCGCTTCGGTGCCCTCACTGTCGTAATAGTGAATCATTTCCAGATAGAAGGACAATTTCAGGAAGAGAATCCGCTGGGCGCGGGCTTCGGGCGTGGGCGCTTTGCTCTTCTGGACCTGCTGATACAACGCCTTCAATTTCTCCTGCTTGTCCGCCGGCAGGCCCGACTGCGGCAGCAACGTTTCAAAATCGTTTTTGAACGCGAGCGCGATTTCGTCGGCCTTGGGATTCGGATTTAACTTGCCGGTGGTCATGTCGTTAAACAATCCCAGCGCGGCTTCGCCAAATTCTTTGAGGATGCGCTCGCGCGGGACCTGGCCCTTGATGAAGCCGCGCGTGGCGCGCACGACCGGCGGTGAAAAGAACGTTTCGGGATGCGAGATGAAATTATTCAGCATCGCGGTATCGAGCGGCGCGTTCGACGCGAGCAATTCGTCGACCGTGGCTTTGACTCCGGCGGCCAATTCGCGCCGGGTTTGCTCCAGCGCTTTGAGAATCATGGGCTGCGGCAACGGGGCATCGGCTTTGCCCTTGGAGAGCGCGGTGCAGGTTTCGCTGACGTGCGCATTGTGCTCGACCAGCTTGGAAACAATCACACCGACGTCGTTGATGGGAAGTTTGCTGACGAGACCGGTGAGGAGCAGGACAAGTTCAGAATGAGATTTCTGGCGATGCTCGATGACCCGATCCAGAAGCGCGCGCAAGGTTTTGTTCTCCTGCTCCTGCGCGACGCGTTCGGCTTCCAGTTGCTTCACTCTTAACGTAAGCTCGTGCCAACCCTTTTGAACCTCTTCCGGCGAAGCTGCTGGATTTGCCGACGTTTCGGTCGATGTCATGGCCTAATGTAGCGCTAAAACGGTTCCATTTTCCATTCCTTTTTTACCCGATGGCGCGCCAACCGGGAAGGTGGGATTTAAGCCACGGATCCCGCCATGGCGGGACGGATATGGGATTTAACAGAAGGAAACGAAGGGAACAAAGATGCGGACGGAAAAAGCTTTTCAACCACGGATGGACACGGATGAACACGGATAAAAAAGCCGAATGCAATTTTTGGAAAGACGAACCGATCGGCCAGGCCGATCTCGTCGGGCCGATGTCTTTTTGAGAATCCGTGTTTATCCGTGCGCATCCGTGGTTAAGGTTTTTCATGGTCGTGGTGCAGTCGGCGGCGGAGTTACTGTCGTGTACATCACATTCCCATCTGCGTTGGCGGCGGCGATGTTCTGTCCGTCCGGGCTGAAGGTCACCGAAAGAACTGCGGCAGTGTGCTTTTGCGAGCAGAGCAATTTCAACGTTTTGGTGTCCCAAACCTGCACGGTATTATCAACGCTCGCGGCGGCGAAGTGTTCACCTTTGGGACTGAACGCGAGGGCGAGAATTGCGCCAGCCTGTTCCTTGACTTCGGGAATCGAGGA
>DASXHY010000412.1:0-7824 GCA_036488095.1 Verrucomicrobiia bacterium
CAAAAAAACTGGCTTTGCTCTGCCGCGAACTTGCGGACAATAGAAAAGCGGAAGATATCGTCATTCTGGATGTGCGGGAGCTGTCTACGGTGACGGATTATTTTGTCATCGCCTCCGGCACGAGCGAACCGCACCTGCGGGCGATTGTGGAGGAAATCACCGACGCGTTGCGCGAGGACCACGACCTGCGCCCGCGCGCGGTGGATGGCACGCTGCACACGGCGTGGGTGGTGCTGGATTTCTTCGACGTGATCGTTCACGTCATGAGACAAGACGTCCGCGAGCGGTATGATTTGGAAACCTTGTGGGGCGATGCGCCACAAGTGAAGCCAAAAAAGACCGCGCGAAAAGCGAATTGAGAGCGTGCGCGCACTGAGCGCGCCGGGAGCGAAAGGAGGTTCGCTGCGTCTAACCCTGCTGCTCGGTTTTAACCGGGGTCTCCGCCGCCGTTTTCACCATGTCATCGAGCAGCTTCTTGAAATCTTCCAGGCCCGGAGCCGGGATGATAATCGTATCGCGACGTCCGCCGACATCTTCAGTGATGCGGAGGACGCGGCCGCGAACGTTTTCTTTCAAGGTGAACACAAAGGTTTTGCGTTCGATTTGAACCTTGTCCGTCTTTAAGGTATCCTCATTGACGGGAGGTCTAGGTTGCCCGAAGGAACGTGGATTATGGTGGTGGTGCCCGTAAGGTGATGGTCGGTCGTTTGAGATCATACTTTTTCCCGCTAACGCCCTGCGGCGTCTAGTTATCTATAATTCTGACGATTATAGGAAATTGTCAACCACGGAATTGCACCGGACGGACGAATCGCAACGTGTCGGAAGGACTCCCGAGGCGCCAGACATAAAGAATCAGCCCGCCGATGATTAGAATATCGAATACAACTGAAGTGGCGTTCAGGAGATGGAACGATTTCGCGGCGGATTCGCGGTCGGCGGGTTGGGCGGCGGTGTAGTGTTTCCGGTTGAGCCGGGTCAAGGCGGGTTGAATGGCGTTGCTGCCGATCAACGTCAACAGGAACAGCCCGGCCACGAGGCCGAATGAAAATTTCCGCGACGGGCGGCCCATATAAAGCCATCCCGCCAGCACGTGCAGCAATGCAATGACGCCGCACGCGAGCGCGATGTGATAATAGCGGCTCATGACGACGCTCGCAACAGCGCCAGGAAAGTAGGAATCACCCGGGACCCCCAGGGCAGCGTGCATATCCGCGGAAAAACAGGCTGGCTCGGCTCCGAACGTGAAGTAAATCGCAGTCCCCAGCCACACCGCGGCATTCATGAGCCCAATGAATCGCAAGAAGCCTATCACGACGCCAAGGTAGGGAATTCGCGCGATGCTGCCAAGCCTGTAAAACGGATTGCGTGTTCCGTATTACGTGTTGCGTGAATTAGTTCGAGAGCGTAATGCAATAATCACGAAACACGAAATACGCACCACGTTCACAAAATATTCGCCGCCAACTCCGCCAACTCTGACCGTTCGCCCTTCTGTAATTCAATGTGAGCGGACACCGCCTCCGTGCGAAAACGGCTCACGATGTAATTGAATCCGTTCGACGACGAATCCACGTAGGGATTGTCAATCTGGTACGGGTCGCCGGTGAAGATGATTTTCGTGCCGTGACCGACGCGGGTGATGATCGTCTTGGCTTCGAGTGGAGTGAGGTTTTGCGCCTCGTCGATGATCATGAACTGATTCGCGATGCTGCGGCCGCGAATGTAACTGAGCGCCTCGACGACGATGCTGCCCGAACGCATCAGGTCGCCGCTGCGGCGATGCTCCTGGCCCATATTCAAGTCGCTCAACATTTCCAGCGCGTCGTGAATGGGCTGCATCCAGGGCGCGAGTTTTTCCTCGAGTGAACCGGGCAGAAAACCGAGTTCCTTGCCCATCGAGATGGTAGGCCGCGCGACAACCAGACGGCGGAATTCGCGGTCGTGCACGGTGCGCTTCAGGCCGGCGGCCATTGCCAGCAACGTTTTTCCAGTGCCGGCCTTGCCCATGAGCGTGACGAGTTTGATGCGATCGTCCAGCAGGGCGTCGAGTGCAAAATGTTGTTCGCGGTTGCGCGGCTTGATTCCCCAGACGCCTTCGCGGGAATCGATGATGGGCACCAGCTTTTCGCCGGACGCGTCCACTTTGGCGAGCGCGGTTTTTTTGGGATTGGTCTCGTCAATGAGCGCGCAGTATTCGTTCGGAAAATATTTTTTTCCGCCGTTGACGTCGAGTTCACCGTTGGCGCGAAACGAAGCAATCTCCTGCGAGGGCAGCGTGAGCTCCAACATGCCGGTGTAAAGGTCCTTGATGAACACGCGGTCGGTTTCGTAATCCTCGGCTTGCAAACCCATCGCGTCGGCCTTGATGCGGAGGTTGATGTCCTTGCTGACGAGGATGGTGTCGTTGCGCGGCTGGGCCTTTTGAATGCCCGCGGCGAGCGTCAGAATGCGGTTGTCCACGGTGTGCGGATTGAATACGCCGGCGTCGCCGTTCGCGCCGTTCGAGTGGCCGTTTTTTTGGAAAACGATCTTGAGCTTGCCGCCGGTGGGCAGTTTCACGCCTTCGCTCAATCGGCCCTCGCCGCGGAATGAATCGAGCATCCGCGAGACCGCGCGGGCATTTTGGCCCAGCTCGGTGGATTCGCGTTTGAAGCGATCGATTTCCTCGATTACTTCGATGGGCACCAGGACCGAGTTTTCCTCGAAGCTGAGCAGAGAGTTGGGGTCATGGAGAAGAACGTTGGTATCGAGAATGTAGTTTTTCACGAGCAATTGGTTTCAAGGACGTCATGCGCGCGTGCCACTGGCGAATTTCCCGGTGGCGCGCCGGTATTTTGTAATGGCCGCTGAAGAGAAAGTTCTCCAGCATTCCGAAAAGGTCAAAGTCAATAAATCGAGGGGTTCCACCGAGCAAAAAGATATTGTGCATGAGCATCTCCTCGAAGGGCATGAGGCTCTCCTCGAGTTTTTTCAGCCAATCGCGTTTGCGCGCGCGCCATTGGTCGATGCAGCCGCGGCCGAATTTGCGCTCTTTGAAGCGCAGATATTGCAACTGGTCCTTCGCGGCAACGTTTTCCTTGTAGTAAATATCGTTTAGACGGAAGGTCGCGCCTTCGACTTCATTCTCAATGAAGCGCCAGAGGATGCTTTGCACGCCTTCCAATTCGGCGGGAAACAGACCGAGATTGAACTTGGAATCCAGGTATTTGCCGATGACCTGCGAATCGTCGCCAACTTCAAAAACGTCGGTTCTGCCGTCCATGAGGATGGGCACCCCGTAATAGCGTTGTTTGGTGAGTTTCCAGACGAGCGAGCGGTCTTGCGGCGGGATATTGACGAGTTTGAACGGCGTTCCCGAGTATTCCAGAATGCGTCGCTGAACCAGGCAGAACGGACTCCACGGAAACTGAACCAATTCAATCATGTCATTTTTGTCTGAACGAATCCACTTTAGTACTGCGGTGCGTACGTGACAAGCGGAAACGGAAAAAATGCGGTCGAAAAACAATGCTTCACCGGATTGTAACAATGTGAAGGGGAGAGCGATTTCGGCAAATTGTTCGCTTGACGCCATTTATCAAAGGCGTACGCTTTTTGCAACCAGCACCGACTCACCCATAAAGTGCTGGCATTTGTGCGATCAACCTTAATCAAGAAAGAGAGCACGCTATGGACCCAACCACGTCTCCTCCCCCTGTCCCGACCTCCGGCTCCGCCGTTCCGCCCGCGGCGTCCGCGACCGAAGATAAAACCGTCGCCATTCTGAGTTACCTGACTCTGATTGGTTTCATCGCCGCGCTAATCATCCACAGCAATAAAAAGACGAGCCTCGGTTCGTTTCATTTGCGCCAAACGCTCGGCATTTTCCTGACTGTGATTGCCTTTTCGATCGGGCAATTTGTTCTGCTCATCATCCCCATTCTTGGCTGGCTGGCCGCAGCCGCAATTTGGGCCGGGATATTTATAGGATGGGTGATGGGCCTGGTATCGGCGATCAAAGGCGAGGCGAAGCCGTTGCCATTCATCGGGCCGCTTTACCAAAAGTGGTTCGGCAACACGTTTAACTAAGTCGGGACCATCCCGATAAGGGCCGGCGCCGGCCGGTTTTCCCGCGATAAGAGTTTTTATCGCGGAAAATTCTCTTTGCGCCCGCGTGGCTTTGCGTTGAAATTCCTTCCGTGTCAGTGCCGGAAACAATTCGCAAAAAAGTCAGCTCCCTGCCGCATAAACCGGGCATCTACCTGATGAAAGACCGTTTCGGGACGGTCATTTACGTCGGCAAAGCCCGGGATTTGCGCAAGCGCGTGAGTCATTATTTCCAACCCTCGCGGCGGATGGGATGGGACCTGAAATTCCGCGCGCTGGTGGAGGGCATTTGCGATTTCGATTACCACATCGTGCGCAACGAGCCCGAGGCACTGCTGCTCGAAAGCAAGCTGATCAAGGAATTTCACCCCCGCTACAATGTCAGCTTTCGCGATGATAAACGCTTCCTGATGCTCAAGGTGAACCTGAACGACCCCATCCCGCGCTTCACGCTCACACGGCTCAAGCAGGACGACGGCGCGAAATATTTCGGCCCGTTCCCGAATTCCGGCGCGCTCCGCAGCACGCTTGCGCTGGTGCGGCGGCAGTATCATCTGCGCGGTTGCCGGCCGCTCACGCCGACGGAGCGGGATTACCGGCATTGCCTTTACGCGCACCTGAAATATTGCACCGCGCCGTGCATCGCGAACGTCACGCGCGAGCAATATCTCGCACAGGTCAATGCCGCCTGCGATTTTCTGGCCGGTCAATGCGAGGAAATGCAGGACTCGCTCGAGTCGGAAATGAAAAAGGCCGCGGCAAACCAGGAATACGAACGCGCAGCCGAGTTGCGCGACATGCTCTCCGACCTGAAACGCACGACGCGCAAGACGGAAAAATTCGAGCGCATTCCCTACAGCCTGCCGCTTGCCCTCGACCCGGCGCGTGATTTGGCGGAACTGGCCGAGGCGCTGGGATTGCGCATGCCCCCGCAACGGATTGAAGGCTTCGATATTTCCAACATCAGCGGGACCTTCGCCGTGGCTTCGATGGTGCGCTTTAAAAACGGACGACCGGATCGCGCGAACTATCGGCGATTTAAAATTAAAACCGTGGTTGGCCAGGATGACTTCGCAAGCATGGCGGAAGTCGTGCGGCGGAGATATACGCGGTTGCTCAATGAGTCCAAAGGTAACGTAGGACAGGCTTCCAGCCTGCCTCCATCTAAAAATAAGGACAAAGATGGAGACAGGCAGGATGCCCGTACTACGGAGGATGGCGGGGAGGCGATACCGCAGGCATTGCAGGAATTGGTGGATGATGTCAGTGCGGCCGCGAAACGCCGGGGGCGCGTGAATTCCGAAACCGATGCTTCGGCCATGGATGTTCGCGCCGGGCGTGCGCCGGGCGCTGAAAGCGCGAACAATCCCCAGCCAGACAGTGAGCCCGATTTTGAAACTGACGCTGACGCACCTTCTCCCTCTCCCGTCGGACGGGAGAGGGCCGGGGTGAGGGCTTTGCATGGTGAATCAAAAACCAATCTCCCCGATTTAATTCTCATCGACGGCGGCAAAGGGCAGCTTGGAATGGCAGTGGCGGAATTGAAGAAACTCGGGCTGGAAAACATTCCCGTCATCGGTTTGGCCAAGGAGTTCGAGGAAATTTATCAGCCGGGAAAAAGTGCGCCGCTGCGGCTCTCGCACGAATCCGGCGCGTTGAAATTGCTGCAGCGTGTCCGCGATGAATCGCACCGCTTCGCGAACACTTATAACGCGCAACTGCGTCTCAAGCGCATTTCGGAAAGCATCCTGGACGAATTCCCCAACATCGGCGAGCGGCGCAAGGCGGCGTTGCTCAAAAAATTCGGTTCGGTGCAACGGATGCGGTTGGCGACGGTGGAGCAAATCGCGGAAGTGCCGGGATTTGGCGGCAAAGCGGCGGGAGAGTTGAAGGCGTTTTTAGAGGCGAGATCCTCAGCGCAACCTGCTCAATGATTTGTAGCAGCCGAGGTAACGAGGCTCTGATATTCCTGTTCGCAATTGAAATCAAAATGGAGACAGGCGGGACGCCCATCCTACTTATTTTTTTCGTAAAGCTTCGCCATCTCCACCAGAATTTTTTCCAACTGATTATAATAATCGTCTTCCTTCATCTGGCTCTTACGATCGCGTAAGGCACTTAGCTGCGATTCCAATTCATCACGCCGCGCGCGGAGTTCCGGGGACAACTCCTGTTCAGTAGCGCTGCGCACCAGGAACATCTGCTGCGCGCGGACACCGTCCACACTTTTTCCGTCGGCGGTCTTTTTCACGGCGCGAACGCCTTTAAACCAATCGGCGGGCGTGCCGAGTCCGTCGCCGTTGTCATCCAGTAATGCGTGCTCCGTCGCCATTCGTCCAGCCTCCGCGTAGAAATCATCCACCTGGCGTGAGGCCATCAGGAACGCTTCCAACAACGAGGTTTGGCCATCCTTGTCCAAATCCGCCGCCGGATCCGCCACGGCGCGCGCGAAATAATTTCCAAACCGCGTCGCGTTCACTTCATAGCCACTCTTGGTCGCGGTGATAATCACGCGGCCCGGCGCGGACAGCGCATTGAGAAACGGCCCGCTTGCCGACGCGCATTGGATGACGGCCAGCGGGCGCCGGCAGGGTTTAAGCGCGGCGGCGAGGTCATCGGCGGAAATGTCCGGGCCGCGCAAATTGAATTTCGCCGTGCGCCCATCGAATGTGCCGTGGCCGATAAACACGAGCCACAGTTCATCGGAGGGGCGTGACAGTTCATTTGTCAAAATAGAAAGCAATTCTGCGCGGTCATTTTCCCCATTCGTGCTTTCGCCAATAACAGAAATATTAAAATTGCCGTTGGTTGCGGCCCGCTTCCACAAATCCGCCGAGGCCGAGAATTGTTCGGCGTATTCCGGCTCGCCCGGCGCGCCAATCACGAGCACGAGCGTGCGCTGGTCTTTTGTATTGGCATGCGCGCTCGCCGGGTAAATCAATGTGAAGAGAATGGTAACAATGCCGATTGCGCTGCTCGTTCTCGTCCATCGAATTCGAGGACGAGGACGAGAACGAGAGCGAGGACGAGGAAGAAAGAATTTCACGGCATTCCTTTCCATCGCCGGACGCCCCATTCGGCCACGAAGCAGCCCAGCGCGAACAACAGCACCGCCGGCTGATGCCACAACGGATAGCTCCACGTTTCCATCACGGGCGACCGGCGTTCGGGAAGCTTGCGGACAAATTTCTCCAGATCGGACAGCGCCACAATTTCGCCGCCGGTGCGTTGCGCGAGATTTTGCAGCAAGGCGCGATTCGGTTTCAACGATCGAAATTCTTCCGCTGCCGGATCCGAAGTCCAACCCGCCGCCGCATGTCCCGCAATTTTTCCATCCGCCTGTGTCACGGTCGCCTCGACCAAATACGCGCCGGTCTCGTGCGCAACGAACGTCGCGGTGTAAGTGCCGGGGTCGGCGGGCGAGGAGTCGGCGGCCAATTGCAAGGAGTTTCGGGTTTCCGCCGTCGCCAAGGCTTTGGCGGACAGGTCGGGTTTCGGGTTTCGGGTTGGCGAATCTGTGCTCACGGGCCGGATGGTCAACCGTACTGAAGCGTTGTCCAGCGGTCTGAATTCCTCGTCGTGCGCTTTTACGGTCAGGCGAAATTGCGAGGCATCGCCTTCCGGGGCTGGTTCCACCGTGATGGAGATGCGCGGAGGCACGTCCGAGACCAGCCAGCGAACCATTTGCCGCCAGGCTTTGCCGAGGTCTTTCTGCATTTCCTCGTCGTGCAACCC
>DASXHY010000428.1:0-5165 GCA_036488095.1 Verrucomicrobiia bacterium
GTTGATCGCCCGCTACGCCCGCTTCAAAGACTACCACGATGTCATCGGCGAACGCCTCAAACGATTGACCGAATTTCTCGACACACTCGGCGGCGAAGGCGCGCGTTCGCTTTGGTATGTGGACACCGGCCCGCTGCTCGAACGCGACCTCGCGCAGCGCGCCGGGCTTGGTTTCGTCGGCAAGCATACCAACCTCATCAGCCGCCAGCTCGGCAATTGGATTTTCATCGCCGAGATTATCACCACTCTCGAATTTGAACCCGACCCACCGGAGAAGAATCGTTGCGGCACGTGTTCGCGCTGCATTTCCGCCTGTCCCACCACCGCCATCACCGCGCCATTCCAACTGGACGCGCGCCGCTGCATTTCCTACCTCACGATCGAACTCAAGGGAGCGATTCCGCTGGAACTGCGCCCCGCAATTGGCAATCGAATTTACGGATGCGACGATTGCCTAGCCGTTTGTCCGTGGAATAAATTCGCCCGCGAAGGAAAGCTGATGAAGGAACACGCGCGCGCGGACCTCGCCGCGCCGGACCTGCTCGAATTGCTGGCCCTCGATAACGCCGGGTTCAAATCCCGCTTTGCCGGGACACCCATCCTGCGCACCAAACGCCGCGGGCTGTTGCGTAATGTGTGTGTGGCGCTTGGAAACATTGGAGATGAAACAGCACTGCCGGCTTTGCGCAAAGCCGTGGAAGATTCCGAACCGTTAATTGCCGAACACGCCCGCTGGGCCATCGAACAAATTCAAGAACGCTTCAAGAGCTAATTACTCGGCGGGGGAAATGCCTTCAATCTCAGTCGGAGTAAAGGACAGCGGATGGCTGGCGACTTTTTGGCGAATGGCATGGACCTGCTCCGGCGTCACCGGCGAAGCCTTGTTGCCCCACTCCGCGTTTCCGCGAACATAGGTAATGACAGCCGCAATATCATCATCACTAAGAACACTCGCCCAAGGCACCATCGCGCTCCCGGTATTGAATGGCTGGCCGTTGACTTTAAGGCCTGGTCCGGAAAAGCCCTGTAACACGATGCGGATCATGCGGCCCGGCTGCGGCTCATTCACCCAATCTGAACCGGCAAGCGGCGGGAACGTACCCGGCGCGCCCAAGCCATTTGGCCCATGACACACGAAACAAGTGGAGGCATAGACTTTCCGGCCTCGCTCGAACGGAGTCTCTCCACCACTGACTTGGAAATCCTTCACTTGTTCCGCGCTCACATAAGGCGTGTACACCTGCGCGTCAAACCAGCCGCCATGCTCGTCGAAATAAACCGCGCCCCAGTACACCAGCAGGAACAACACGACGATCAGCCATATCGGGACAGTAGTGTCCTTCGCCGCTGAATCACTCAGAGGCGCGCTGGTCGCGGGTTGGTTCGTGGACGAATTCATTTCGCGGGAGCGTTCGTGACCGCTGGAGCATTGGTCGCGGCGGGAGGCGGCGTGGCCGGCGCTTCATACAAAGGAACATCCGCGCGCAAACTCACCAGATACGCGGCCAGCGCCTTGGCCTCGGGCCGGGGCACAATTTCATATCCCTCGGCCGGAGCAAATTCTTTGGGAAGCTGCTGCAATGCGTCCGGCGACGGTTGTTTCCCAATCTTTTTTCGCTCAAACAAAAATGGATAGGAAGGCATCGGCGAATCCTTGGTCACCGAGCGCGGAGCGAACAAATGCATCAACTGCCAATTCACGTCCGGCAATCGCATGCCCACGTTGGCGAGGTCCGGTCCTACCCGCTGTGAGCCCGGCATTACGTGGGAATCGGCGATGAAATCTTCCGCCACAGTGCGTCGCACTCCCCAGCCACGCTCGATATCCGGGCCGAACGGCACGAGACGCAGTTGCGAATTTGCTCCGGCTTTTTTCAAAAGATTCGCCAGCGCCTTGGCGGTATCCAGCGAGGCATTGCGCAGGACCGGTTTCGGCAAACCGGCGGCGAGACCGGGGCCGCTGAATGTTCCAAGGTGCTGCTCGGTCAGCGCCGCCGCCACAGCCATCGAATTTTTTCCGGCGTCCGTGAGGAACACATCCACGAGCGTTCCCTTCTGTTCAACCTGCTGGCTGTGGCAGTAAGCGCAACCTTCGGCGCGATAAATTTCCAATCCCTGGCGCGCCGAACCCGGCCGATCTTGCGGATACATCTCGGACGTCACGACCGAATTCGTCTCCTGCACCGCGCGGCCCAGTTGAATTTGCGGCGTCAGCACAAAACCGCACCACGACGCCGAAAGCGCGAGGAACGCGGCGAGAAATACCAGCGGGCCGTATTTCATGGCTTGGCCTCCGCGGGTTTAAGGGTGGCAGTCGCGTCCCGGTAAACCGGCACAAAATGAATTTTGTAATAACGCACCGAGAGAGCGATGAGATTGCCGAGCAACATCAAATTGCCGAGCAGAATCAGGACTTCACCGAGCGTGCTGACGCGCAGAAAATTCAGGGCGTTTTTCGCCACGTCCACATTGGTCATTTTCAGATTGTGCCAATTGAAACCCTCGACGACCCCGCCAATCGCCAGCGGCAGCACAATCAAAATGATTCCAATCGCCGCCAGCCAGTAATGACGGCGCGGGGATTTTGCACAGGGCCACTCCATACCCGTCACTCGCGGCACAATATAATAAATCGCGCCGAACATCGTCATCGCGAAGAAGCCAAAGACGTTCAACTGTGATTGCGCGACGGTGTACCATGTGAAATTGGTGACCGCACTGACTTCCGGAATGGCGCCCAGAGCATTCATCAACCACGCAACTACGAATGCCATGGTTCCAAACGCGATGAATTTCCCCGGCGCTGGATTTTCCGTTTGCGCACAGCCGCGCCCGCAGGTTTGGCGGATATTGACCATCACCGAGAGCGCCGTCACCAGCGTCAAAACGGTGGCCACTGTACTCATGGCCGGGATCCATGCCGGCACGGGCGCGCTGCTCGGAATTCCGCTCCAGCTCGCGAACAGGATGATAGTCCAAAATGTCAAAAGTGCCAGATAGCGGCTGAACAGCGGGCGATCCATTAATTGTTGAATGAGATGGAAAACCACCGCCAACCCCACCAGCCCAAACCACACCAGATTCAAGTTGCCCGAATACCACCAAGCCACAATCGCCTGCGTCACGCCGCGAACCGGCGTGTGCGACAGCAACAAATAATTTGCCGTGAAATAAATCCAGGGAAACCAAAACAGTGCGGCGAGCAAAAACCATTGCGACGGCCCGAGCGCGCGTTCGCGGCGATTGTGCAGCGTGACCAGGCTAAAGAACGCCATGAGCAGATAACCGAGAAACAAAAAGATCACGGCGCCGCGCGGCATTTCGAGGTTCTCGTAGCCGGTGCTGTCCCCGATGAGGATCCCGATGACGCCGATGGTCAGGCCGAAATTCCAAAGCTTGCTGCCCACCGCAATCAGCCACGGCTGCGCCACTCGCGCCTGGCTGGTCCGGGCAATAATCCACAGCGCAACTCCCAGCCCGGCCTGCATCGCGAAACCATACAGCAGCGCATTGGTCGCGACCGGATGCACGCGTCCGTAAGTGAGGCACGCGCATTCAGAAAGAAAATTCGGCGAATGAAACTTGAGCGAAGCAATCAATCCGAAGACCGACGCCACAACCAGCCACACTGCCGCGCTCACCAACAATGTGAACAACGGCACCCGGCACGACGCATCGATTTCGCCAGTCGAAATGGCATCGCTCGCGGAGGACGTTGTGCAGGTCGCGTTCATCGGGGCGCCACGCTTATTCAAACTGGCTGGGTTTGGTCGGCGGCGGCGGAGGCGGCGGTGGATTGGCTTTCTCCACGCGACTGAGAAGATTGGAACGGCCGGCCGCGGCGTTGGTTCCCCACGTCGCCGCCATCAAATTCATCGCGTCATCGATGCGCAAACGCACGATGCCCTTGGCCGGGTCAATGTATCCGTTATTATTCAGCGCGTCGGCTTCGGTATTGCGAATTTCCGCGAGCGCCTTCGCGCGCTCCTCGGCGCGTCCGGCGTCGATCGGCGGGGCCTGGGTATGTTTTTTCAATTCCCGGTCGATGAAGACAACAATGAGGAGCGCGCCGATGACCGCGATGGCATAAGCCGCCTTGGCGCCGCAACCGCAACATTTATTGGTGTCAGAATTCATGGCTTCAATGCTGGTTTCCATGATCCGGCGCGCCGTGCATATCGTCCGTTTGATCCAGTTCGCCGCCGGAAAGCTGCGTCGGCACCGGATGATAATGGCCCATCGCCTCAACCAGGCGCGGGTCCTTGAGCGGAAACGGCGCGGAGCCGGCGTATTTCTTGAGGAACACCATCGCTAATATCCCGACCATGAATGCAATACAACCCCAGTCCACGAGCATCCATAGCCACGGATAACCCTCGGGATGGTCCACAGGATGAATGTTAAAGCCGATGTCGAAATAGTGCATCAGCCAGACCCAGGCCGCCAGCCCGGTCATGTAAGGGAACACGCTTTTCACATCGATCCGCAATAAGAGAAGGAACGGCGCGAAGAAATGGCCGAAGATGATGATCATGCCGACCCAGAACCAGCCCCCGTGCTCGCGCTGGATGTACCAGAACGTCTCTTCCGGAATATTGCCATTCCAGATGATGAAATATTGCGCGAAATGGACGTAAGCGTAGAACACCGTGAAGGCGAACAGCAACGAGCCGATGAAATAATACTGGTGCTCGTGCAGCACCTCGGTCAGCACGCCCTGGCGATTCAAAACCATGGTGATGACATAAACCAGTGCCAGCGCCATCCAAACACTGCCCGCAAAATAATACACGCCGTACATCGTGGAAAACCAATGATACTCCATCGCTTTCATCCACATGAACGAACCTCCCGTCAACGTGGCGGCGAACGCGAAGATGCCCCAATAAGAGTAGGAGCGCATTTTGTAAGTCGGAAGTGATCCGCCCATCGTGTCCTGCTTGATCGACCAGGAACGCAAGCCGCGCGTTAAAATCCACCAAATGACAAAAATTCCAATCGATGCCACCCAAAAGCCGGCCTGCGTGAACAGCGGATTTTTGGCTTTTAATGCTTCATCCGGCACGGTCACCGACATCCATGAATAAAGGCTTTTCCGGAAGAACAGCCCGATGGGAAGCCACAGCACGAACATCACCGGAAACAGCAGACTGGCGATGTGCTCG
>DASXHY010000441.1:0-2043 GCA_036488095.1 Verrucomicrobiia bacterium
CTTGCCGCTCGTCAATCGTAAATCGCAAATCGTAAATCCGCTCACATTCCAATCTGCTGCCAGATGCTATTGAAATAATTGTTATAAAACCAAATTACGAAAGCTCCGCCGCCGATCAGCACCAGCAGGTAAATGCCAATCGGAATCCATTGCGCGAGGATCTGGACCTTCTGGCCGCCGTCTTCCTGGTAATAATCCCGCAACCGCTCGAGCGTCTCGTCCAGTTTGCCGCTGACTTCACCCGCGGCATATTGGCCGGCAAAAATTTCCGGAAATTTGCTCGAATCCGAGATCATTTCCGCCGGCGTCCTGCCCGCGCGCAACATTGGGTTCCACGACTCCACTGTCCGTTGCAACGCCACCGAACCGCTCGCCTTGGCCGCCAGTTCCCACGCCTCGATGATGCTCACGCCGGCGCTGATGAGCGCTTCGAGCGCCGCCGCCAACCGGCCCAGCGCCAAGTGTCTCCGCGCCTTTCCGAGCACCGGCACGAGATTGAAAATGAATTCCACTTTTCCGCGCCAGGCTTCGCTGTGTTTGTTCTGCGTCGCGAAAACCAGCACAAACACCAGCACATAAACCACGAATAACCCCGCAATCGGCGCCAGGCACCAGGCCGGTTTCGAAAGGAAAAATACCAACGCCATCACGGCCGCCAGCAGGTGCAGCAAAAAGGCGGGATACGCCATGGCGCTGATGACCCGCTTCGCGGTCTTGGCGCGCTCGGCGTAATAATTCCCGAGCATCCGGAAGCTGCGGTCGAGCCGCCCGCTTTTTTCGCCCGATTCGACCAGCGTCACGTCAAAGTCCGGCAGCCAATCGGGAATCGCGCGCATCGATTCGCCGAGCCGTTGGCCGCGTTCGACATGGCTCAACAGCAACTCGGTTTTTGCGCGATAGGCGCGCGAAGGCGCGTTGCGCTTGAGTTGATCGAGGGAACGAACAATTCCCAATCCCGCGGAAGTCAGTTGTTGAAGCTGATGGTAGAAGTCAGCCCGGCGGCGGAGTTCGCTGGGCGTGACGATGAGTGGCATAACGCCCGCACGGGCATTAAACCGTCACTCGATCGAAGCTCGCCTTGAGGTCGCGCTTGCTGCGCAGGCCGACGATCTGGTCGGCCACCTGGCCTTTGTCGAAAAGCAGCAGCGTGGGAATCGCGCGAATGCCGTATTCGGCGGCCAGTGACTGTTGCTCGTCAATGTTGACTTTTGCGATCTTGACCTTGCCTTCGTATTCGTCGGCCAGCTCGCCCAAAATCGGGTTGAGCATTTTGCACGGCCCGCACCATTCAGCCCAAAAATCCACCAGCACCGGCGTGGTGGATTGGAGAACTTGTTCGGCGAAATTGTCCTGAGTCAAAACCGCGATATTCGGGGATGCCATAAAACTTCTGAGAAATTAAAACATGAACGCCAGGTAAGCCGTAGACCCCACCGCAACAACCAGAGCGATGATTGCAGCCGCAACTGCCAAACCGGTGTCCACCGGGCTCAACGCTTTTTTTGCCGGAGCAGCCGAGACTGGCGCTGCCGCGCGCGGTTGTGTCGGTGCGGTCGCAGCCGCCGGACGCTGAATGCTCGGCGCTGCCGCGGACGCGCGAGGCGCAGCGGGTGCCGCAGCCGGAGCCGCCGAAGGCGCCATGGACGGCATACCCGTTCCCCCGCCAGGCGGAAGGGTTGGCAATTTGATCGTAGGAGCGGCCGAAGGTTTCGGAGGCAAATTGATGCGCACCGTTTCTTTCTTGGGTTGCACCTTGCCCGTGGATTTCTTCATCGGCTCCGCACCTTGAGGTGCGCCAGGAATATTGGAAGGAATATCGGCCATATCTTCGCTTCAATTTAATTTGAAGGCTTTCACTGTCAAACTCTTATTGCATAAAACAAACGCCGGACTCGCGGCCACAAAGCTCACGAGTCCGGAGAAAAAACCAGCCCCTCATCAACACCGTAGCAGCCGACGTCAGGGCGTGTTGCCCAAATCGGTGAAACAATATCAGGGGATATGGCGTCAAAGGAAGCATCTATGATGGGAACGCATCAACCA
>DASXHY010000471.1:0-5607 GCA_036488095.1 Verrucomicrobiia bacterium
TGCCAGTCTGCGCGCCGCGATCTTGTCCCACGGTATAAGTAGGCCCCCCACCACCAGCGAAACCACCGCACCGTGTCCCTTATCGGGTGAATCTTGCTCTGTTCATCTTTGTAAATCACCGCAATCGGAACAAATTCGATGAGACCACCATACCGCGCAAAAGCGAGCAGCACATCCGATTCAATTTCAAAATGCGCCGCACTCACCGGCAGCGCTGCCCATGTTTCGATGTTCATTAAACGAAACCCACACTGCGAATCGGGCAAAGGAATTCCCGCCATCGCGGAAATCCGTTTACTCATCCAACGATTCACCCACCGCCGCACGCGCGGCATCCCTTCCGGTTGTTCCATCCGGTTTCCAACCACCAGCGCCGCTCCCGTTCGTTCCGCCGACTCGAAAAATTTCGGAATATCTTCCGCCGCGTGCTGCCCGTCCCCGTCCATCGTCAACGCCCACCGAAATCCGCGCTCGCGCGCGAGCGCCCAACCGCTTTGCAGCGCCGCACCTTTCCCGCGCGGCAGTGCATGCCGCAACACCTCCGCCCCCGCCCGTTTCGCAATCGCGCCCGTGTCATCACTCGAACCATCATCAATCACAAACACCGCATCAACAAAACGCCGCGCCGACCGCACCACCTCCCCAATGCTCTCCGCTTCGTTGAAGCACGGAATCACCACCGCGCATTGAGTCGACCAGTTCATTCCGAAAAACTACGGTAAATGTCCCCCCGGCCAAGCCTTTTCCGTTTTTCGCGCATAGGGTATTTCCCCAACTGAATTCATTTGCTCTTCCCCTCGGTCAGTTCTATTTTTCGGCGATGACTCAACTGCGTTTGCCGAGCGCCGATATGTTGCACCTACACGGCGAGGCTCAAGAGACATTTCACCAAAAAGCCGCCCAGGCGGCCCGAGCGCGCTTCGGCTCGCAGGTTTTTGTCCGAGGAGTCGTGGAAGTTTCCAATTATTGCCGCGAAAATTGCGCCTACTGCGGCATGCGCCGAAGCAATCGCAGCCTCGACCGCTTCCGCGCCGAGCACGAGCAAATCGCCGAAATTTTGATTCATCACCGCCCCGCCAGCATCACGGACATAAATATTCAGGCGGGTGAAGACCCAGTTGCCGTGCGTGAAGTCGTCCTGCCTCTCATCCGCACCTTGCGCCGCGAAACCGATTTGGGCGTCAGCGTCTGCCTCGGCTCGCTGAGCCACTCGATGTATGCCGAATTGAAAGAAGCAGGCGCCAGCATCTACATCATTAAATTTGAAATCGCCGACCCGAAATTATACGCCGCCTTGGAATCGCCCGGCAAATTTGACGAACGCCTCGCCAACATCTGCCATCTCGCCAGCACCGGTTGGCGCGTCAGTTCTGGTTTCATCGCCGGCCTTCCCGGCCAGTCGCCGGACGATTTGCTCGCCAATTTCTCGCTCGCCAGCCAATTGCCGCTGGATGGTTGCAGCGTCAGCCCCTTCATCCCCGGCGAAGAAACGCCGCTCGCCGGCGCGCCGATGGCCGACATCGACCTCACCCTCAATTGCATGGCCGCCCTGCGGTTGATGCGGCCCGATTGGGTGATCCCCTCCGTGAGCGCGCTGAACCTCGCCGCCGCGGGCAGCGGCTATCGGCGCGGTTTGCGCACCGGCGCCAATCTCGTCACCATCAATCTCACGCCCGCCGATTTTCGCGAAAATTATCTCCTCTACAAACGCGACCGTTTCATCATGACCGAGGAACGCATCCTCAACGCTGTCGCCGCCGAAGGATTGGAGCCCTCGCCGCAAAGCCTCGCCGATTTTTACGCGGCCCGCAAAGTGAACGGCGCTCATTCGCCCAGCGCGGAACCCATTGCCGCGCGCGCCTGATGGGTAGCGCCCTAATTTGCTTTTTTGGTGGGGCGAGCGTCCTCGCGAGCCGGCTCGTCGCCATCCAAATTAGCGCACTACCGCCTGATGCGCAGGCTGGCCTTTTCCCGGCCCATATCGCACACTCCGGCGCCGATGCATAAACGCCGCAACGTTTTTCTCACGCTCCTTCTCCTGGTTTCGCTTCCCGCGATGGCGACGGACCCGCTTGCATTCACCAACCTCTGGACCCTCAAGGTTGGCAAGTACGACAGTTCCTCCCCCGCGCTTTCCCCCGAGGGCATTCTCTATTTCGGTTCCGGTGACCATCATCTTTACGCCGTCAGCACCAACCATTATATCCTTTGGGCGTTCAAAACCGGTTTGGACATCAAATCCTCACCCGCCATCGCGGACGACGGCACGATTTACGTCGGCTCACGCGACCGAAACTTCTACGCCGTCACGCCTGCCGGAAAACTGAAATGGTCCTTCGTCACACAGGGCTGGGTGGACTCCTCACCCGCAATCGCGCCGGACGGCGCCGTCTACTTCGGTTCCTGGGACCGGATATTTTATGCCCTGAATCCGAACGGAACCAAAAAATGGACCTTCGCAACCGGAGGCGAAATCACCTCGTCGCCCGCCATTGCCGCCGATGGAACCATTTACTTCGGTTCGCACGATAAAAAACTCTATGCGCTCCGGCCCGATGGCTCCAAAAAATGGGAATATCTCACCGGCGGCCCGATCACTTCCTCTCCGGCGATTGATTTTTCCGGCAAAATTTATTTTTCATCCGTCGACGGAAAATTTTACGTGCTCAACCCGGACGGCACGCTGCATTGGAGCGCGCAAACCGGCGGCATCGGCGAGTCTTCTCCCGTGATCGCCAACGACGGCGCAATCTACATTGCCATCAACGATTTTCGCTCCGCCATTTCGCCGGACGGCAAGGTGGAATGGAAGCAATTCAACCAATACGGCCCGCTCGATTCGACCCCGACCCTCGGCGCGGACGGTCACATTTTCTACACCGCCTACGACGGCACGTTTTCGGGCCTTGACCACAATGGCCAAATTCTCTGGCAATCCTGGCTCCGGGTCGATATCCACGCTTCGCCGCTCATTGCACCTGACGGAATCATTTACGTCGTGGATTGGGCGGGTAATCTTCACGCCGAAGCTGGCAACACGACCCTGCTGGACAGCCCCTGGCCGATGTTCCGCGCAAACCTCCGCCACACCGGCGTCGTCAACAGGCCCAGCCACTAATCACGGCGCCGCCTGTACCGCGGCGGGAGCTGGTTGCTGACCGGATTCAACTTTCGGTTTCGAGGCAAACCAGCTTCGCCAACCTTCAGTCACTTCCAACCAAGCCCAACGCGCCATGGCCCGCAGGACCGGACCCGTCGTTTCCGCTGAAAACGTAAAGCCCGGCACCAGCATGCGATTGCAATCATTCCCGCGCCCCCAAACCCCGCGCTGCCGCCGCGCCCGCGCCATTCGCGCCAGTCGCCGGTTATAGAGATTCATGAAGTGGTAAACCGGCACTGACGGCTTGGTCGAAAATACCGGGTCGGCCAGCGCCTTCGTTCCCAGCTTGAACGGCTGCGACGCCACGCCCAGGTAGTACAATCCCAAATCCAATTGAAACGCCACCCGCATCAGGTCGAAATCTCCCATGTATTCGTATTTGTCTTTGTAAATCGCCGTGAACCAGCGCCCGTAGCTGCGGGAAAAATTTTCGTTATGCTTCGCCAGCAGCGGCGTCAGGTCCTCGCCCCGTAGCTGCGCGAGGATGAGTTGCGCCGAAGCCCAGCTTGTAAATGCAACCCAATCCATTCCCGGGCTGTAAAAAGGATCGATGAAACCAGCCGCATCACCCACGAGCGCGAAGCCATCGCCGGCGAAGGTCGTGCTGTAATAAGGTAGATTTTTCCGCCAATGCACATCGCCCTCGCGCCATTGCGCGTCCGCCATGATCTCGCGACCCACCGGATGCTTCACCAGAAAATCCTTCAATCGCTGCCCGAGCGAACCGCCCTCCGGCCACGTCATCAGCCGCTGGTCGAACACCACACCGATGCTCGTATCGCCGCCCTTCAGCGGGATGACCCAGGCCCACCAACCGTGCCCCACCAAATGGTTCGTCGCCGTCGCGCGAATCCCGAAACACGCCTGCGACCAATCCGGAAATTTTTGCGCCAGCTCCACGCCGTCCCAATCCTTCACCCCCGTCCAGCGCGCCCACACCGCCGCCGTCGGATGCTCCATGTTCGCCCGCAACCAGCCCTCCTGCCGCGCCAGTACCGCCGCCACGCCGGACCCATCCACAAACCACCGCGCCGAAACCGTTCTCGTTCCGGGCATGGGCTGTTTCGGGTTTTGAGTTTCGGATTTCGAGTTTGATTCCGCTACTTTCACCTCGACGATTTGATTGCCGCCGGGTTTCAATTGAATCTTTCCCACACTCGCCGGCCGCCACACTTCCGCCCCGAGTTCCGCCGCGCGTTTCAACACCTCTTCATCCAGCGCCGCCCGGTCCACCTGAAACGATGCCACGCGCGACAAATATTTCCCGCCGATCTCGCTGCAATCCTCCAGCGACTCCGCGCGCGAGTTGGTGAACCAAAACCGCATCCCCTGTTTCACCAGGTGCGCTTCGTTCAGGTATTTCGTCAGACGCAGCACGCGGCACAGAAAATAACTGCTGATTTCGACCGTCGCCTCGCCCACGCGCCGGCCAAACACCGACGATTTCTCCAGGATAAGAATTCGCAGTTGCGGCTGCTCGCGCAACAGCAGGATGGCCATCGCCGCGCCGGCCAACGCCCCGCCCGCGATGACAACATCGTAATCAGGACGCTCTGACGGCGCGGAGTTCACGGGTGACAACTTAATCCACGCGGTCGATGTGTAAATCGCTCTTCAACACTTTCCCATCCTCGGCCGAAATATAAACATCGCCGACATTCGCATCATCATTCGGGTGCCGCAGCTTCTGCGCCCACAGCCGGACCTTCCACGTGGCCACGCCATCGGTGCGCTCCAGCCAAAGTTGAGTGGCGCGGATCGTCAGTTTATCGAGCAACGGCTCAGCCATCGCGGTCTTGATCGCCTTATCCGAATCCACCTTGAGGACTTTTTGGTCCAGCAGGTTCTTGTCGTTGACATAAGCGAACGGCGCGCGCATTGGATGCCTCACCTCGAGTTCTTTGCCCGCGCCAAATTTCACCTCCGCCGTTTTAAACGTGGCATCGTGATCGTAATAGACCACGTACCAGATATTAGGCGTCACACTCGCGACAGATTTTTCCGAACGAATGCCGACGACTTTGTCCCTTACGTCCTTGCCGACGTAATCATTGGCTTGTTTGATTAAGTCGAGCGCCTGCGGTTCGCCCGCCAAAACCACCTGGCTTAATCCGAAAAACGCCAGTGTCGCCAAAGCAAATCCCGTCTTGATTGGATGAGTTTTGATTTTCATGCGCGAAGTATAGAAGCCGCCGCGCAGGCTGACAACCGGGAATCCGTAGGGATTTTACCCATGTGCGTTTTCATTCTTCGGTGAACGTGTTGCGTGTTCCGTGTTGCGGGAATTCGTGATTTGGCCAACGAACATTGGACGCGGCGGGCGATTTTGCTTAAACGATTTTTTCATAAGAAGTTTCGAGTTTCGAGTTTCGAGTCGGGTCGTCTTTGGTTTTCATTACCGTGATAAAACGGTGGAAAAACTTACGGTAATCCGGGGCTTGGGTCTT
>DASXHY010000611.1:0-5007 GCA_036488095.1 Verrucomicrobiia bacterium
CCATAAGGTTTTCGCGATGGAAGTCACCATCAGATCGATGGTTTGGTTCGCGGTGTTGGTGACGAGCGACCCGATGGTGCCCAGCGGAACGTTGCCGATTGTCAACCCGCCTGGACCGCTGATGGTGCCGTAACCGAACAACGGAAATTGCCCGACGCCAAACGAGCCGGGGACGTTCACCGCCACGGATCCGTTCAGGACCAGGTTGGTGATGATCGCCGCCGGAGCATTGCTCACGGACAATTGCGCCTCGAGCGCGGAGTTGGTGCCGTCTCCAATCGTCACAGAAGGAAGATTGACCGTGGCCGTCGGCGATGATTGCAGAAACGCCAGGGTTGAATTGGCGTTCACGGTCACGCCGCCGGGCGAGGCGTGCGCCGGTCCAAGCACAAGCTTGCCGCCGCTCACGATGGTTGGACCCGTGTAAGTGTTGGTTCCGGTCAAGGTCAGCGTGCCGTTGCCGATTTTGGTCAGACCGCCGCTGCCGGAGGCGAGCAGCGCCTGCGGAATCGTCACTGAAAAGTTAGTTGTGTCGACGGTCAGCCCGCCGTCCTCGACAAAAGCGTTGGTCAGGCCGGTGATAAAGCCGGTGTCGTTCGCGATGGCCTTTATCGTGCCGCCCATGAAATGCGCTTCTGCGTTGGCCGGCGCCAGGCCGTAAAGCGCCCGGGTAATCAGCAGGCCGCCGCTGCGCAGATAAAGGATATCGTTGGCGCCGGACTGTCCGAGGCTGACGGCATTGTTGCCGTTCACCGGCGTCGTTGTCGGCGTCAAATTCACTGTGCCGGAGATGTCCAGAATGTTATTTGCGGTATTGTCCCCACCCGAAAGTCCGACACGCAAATTGCCCGTGTTGCCGCCATTTGCCACAAACAACACACCGCCATTCGTGACGATCAAATGCAAATCGGTCCCGCCAAAAAAGTTTTGCATGCGCCAGCCGTCGAAGTTGGCGAATTGGCCGCCATTCACAATCAAATCGCCCTCCTGCTGTGAAGCAAGGCCCGTTTGGGATGAATTGCCCGTGATGATCAACGCCCCCGGCCCGGTCTTGGTGGAGACACCGCCATTCGTGAGCGAGCCGGAAATCACCACGTCACTGATGAAGTTCAAGGTCCGGGTTGTGCCGCCATTCAGGTCGAGCCGGCCCGACAGCGTCAATGTGCCGCTGTTCACGCTGTCGCCGAGGACGACGCCAATGTTGGCGTTCTGCACAATCGAATTCGGTAGCATGCGCGGCGTGGTGCCATCACTGGCGATGGTTCCCAAATTGACCGTGGCCGGGCCGGTGCCGAGTGCCTGGTCGGCCCCCAGATAGATCGGCCCCCCGTTCAAAGTCGTGCCACCGGAGTAATCATTCGCCGTTCCAAATGTGACGGGTTCGAAACCGTCTTTGATGACATTGCCGACGCCGGTGATTTTGCCGGGCCCGGTGAAAGTATAAATCGCCCCGTTGTTATTAATGGTCATGGTTACCGGCGATACAGCCAGCGCCAGGTTTACGTTCGGATTCCCAGCCAATGTGTCATCGAACGTTACGAGATCGCCAAAGCCGCCGGCCTGCGCGTAATTCGTCGGGATGTTGCCGTTGCCGAGGTCGACCCAGTTGAACGTGCTGGTGTCCCAGTTCGCGTCGATTGCGCCGGACCACGCGATTGTTTTGCCGACGCTGGAAATAACCAGCGAAACGCTCGAACCGGCAGTCGACAGGGATGCCGACACACCCGGAGGAACGGAACCAAGATGAATATTCGCCAGGCCGCTCGCGGTCGTGAAATTGATGAGCGGGAATGTCCCGGCGGTCAGGCCACTGCCGACAATGTTGATGATCGCGTTGCCGTTGGCGGTCAACGTGCCGGCCGTAATGGAAGCTGAACCCGCATTGCCAAAGGGGAAAATGAATTGCACCGTGCTCGTCCCGGAAGCGCCGAGTGTCAGCGCTGAAGGCGAAAGGACGCCTCCATTGTTCGTCACACTCAGGACCGCGCCGTCGCCGATCACCAGTGCGCCGGTGCCCGTGGGCGAACCGCTCGTCACGGCCAACGTGCCGTTGCTCACGGTGGTTGTGCCGGTGTAGGTATTCGCGCCGGTCAATGTCAAAACGCCCGTGCCGATTTTCGTCAGCGGTCCGCTGCCGCCCAGCGTCTGGCCGATGGTGATGTTCAAATTGGTCGTATCAATGATGGCGCCGCCGGACTGAATGTTGGCCGTCTGCACGCCGGTGAAGAATGTCGTCGAACTCGTGGTCGGCTTGAGCGTGCCGCCATTGAAATTGAACGTGCCACCCGGTGAACCGGCGGTGACCTGGACAACCTGTTTCGTCCATAACACTCCGCCGTTCAGGTTGTATGTGCCGTTCGCCGTCGCCGAGGCGTTCGCAAAGGCGATGCGGTTGTTGCCGTTGCCCGTAAATTCAACCAGCCCGCCGTTTTGGTTGAACACCGTCGTCGTGGTCGCCGCTTCACCCACAAAAATATCGCCGGCACCCGGGCCAGTCGTAATGGCCAGGTTCAGAGTTCCCGAAGACATATCCACGCGGCTGGAACCGCCGGTTGCCGTCTGGCATAGACGCAGGTTGCCGCCGCTGCCGATGGTGAAACTGGAGTTGTTCGTGATCTGGAAAACGGCGGTGCTGCCCGAGGGCGGCTGGAGCCGGAAACCATCGAGGGTCGTCAGGTTGCAACCGTCGGCAATGACCGAGCCACTGGTGAGTGTAAAGAAACGGTTGGGCAGACAGTTGTTGCTGGCGAAACGAACCGCGCCACCGAAGCTCAGTGTGGCCAGCGGATTGACTGTCGTGCTGTTGGTGAAAGCCCCGGTAAAACGCAACTCCGAGCCGGAGGCGATGTTCCAGGTCGGGTTTTGACTCGAAACATTCACCGGCATCGCGAAGATGTTTGTGCCCGCCGAATTGGTTATTGGTCCATTGACCGCCAGCAAGTTTCCATTCAACGTAAAACCATTATTGGCGAACTGGATCCAGTTCACCGAAAGGGTTGAAATAGTATTGGTGTTGTTCGGCTGCGTGGTGCCGCTGAAAACCAGGGTGTCGGCATTCACCGGGGCCGTGCCGCCCCAATTGGCGCCCGTGCTCCAATTGGCGTCGGCGCCGCCGCCGCTCCACGTTTTGTTGGCGCCTCGAGCTGTGGGAATCGTAAGGACGAGGACAATCGCCGCGGAAAAGAAAAAGGAAATACTCGGTCGTGAAATCACAAAAAATAAATTCCAAAAAACGGATTCAGATTACCAATAGCCCAGGATGGTTGT
Source organism: Verrucomicrobiia bacterium (assembly GCA_036488095.1). GTDB lineage: Bacteria > Verrucomicrobiota > Verrucomicrobiia > Limisphaerales > DASXHY01 > DASXHY01. Next base: position 3,268 of record DASXHY010000611.1, read on the forward strand.
TTGCAGAAAATCGCTCTGTTGCGTGTTCACTGGATCACTGAAAGGGCTCACGGTGTGCGGCAGGGCGGTAATGGCTTTTTTCCATTCCACGGAACCGTCAGCCGCCGCCACATTGTTTCCTTCCATGCCGAACACAACGGGAGAAACCAGCGAACCGGTCGCGGTCACTTTCAATCCGGCGCGCGTGTGCGGCGCGCGCGTGTAAGGAGCACCCAGCCCGCTGCCTTGTTCGCTCACATCGGTCATGAGCACCGTGTACGGCGTCTGCCGGTCCGTCGTTCGCCGGGGGGAATCCCACGGCGCGGGCTGGGCGCCATAGCTCAAGTTGCGCGGGCGCAGGTCCGTCGTCGTATTCAATCCCCACAATGAATAATAACCCAGCCGGCCGCGGTTGTTGGGAGTGTCTATGTATACCATTCCCGGATTTCCAGCGAAGGACGGGTCCACGAAATTCGCGTAGTTGGGACATTGCAGCGCGTTGGTCGACATGTGCATTGTGGAAACAAAATAATCGAAGATATTCAGCGGAAGCCAGACCAGGTGCGAAGCGGATGTCGGATATTTGTCCTGATTATCGTTCGCGTACATCATAACGCCCAGGGTGATCTGCCGAATATTCGATTTGCAAACGGCGCGCTTGGCGGTTTCTTTCGATTTGGCCAACGCAGGCAACAACATCGCCGCCAGAATCGCGATGATGGCGATGACGACTAACAGTTCAATCAGGGTGAAACCGATCCGTCTCCGTAATCTGAACAACTGAATTTTCATGGGCCGCTTCACAGTAAGTCGGCCCCGAACCTTCCGTCCATCGTCCGTAGGGATGACTTCGGAATTCTTGGCGGAAAAATTTATTTTCTGTAAACTTTCAGCGTGTCTGCCAGCCAACGCGCCCCTGCCAAAAATAACCGCGGATGGATTATTCTGCTTCCGCTCGCGGCTCTCCTCATCGGCGGCGCGATTTTTTACTTTTCGCGCACGCGCAGTTCCGACGGTATTTCCGAAGCCAAATCCGGCGCGCCGGAGACAGAAAAACAAATTTACGCGGCCTACGCCGGCTCGGCCAGTTGCCGGGAGTGCCACGAGGAGGATTACGATGCCTGGGCCAGGTCCCACCATGCGCTCGCCGAGCGTCTGCCGGACGCCAAGCTCGAAAACCCGGCGTTTGTTCCCGCGTCAACACTCCATCACGGCACGCAGCAGACCTTCTTTCGCAAAACGGGAGAGCAGTTTGAAATCATCGCCCCCGGTCCGAAATCCGCGCAGGAAACGTTTCCGGTCGAAAGAATCATCGGCGAATCGCCCTTGCGCCAGATGCTCGTGCCCTTCCCCGGCGGACGCTGGCAGGCCACCGAAGCCGCCTACGATCCGCGCTCGAACCAGTGGTTCGATGTATTCGGCGCGGAAGATCGAAAGCCGGGCGAATGGGGACATTGGACCGGGCGCGGCATGAACTGGAATTCCATGTGCGCCACCTGCCACAATACGCGCTTGCGCAAAGGTTACGACGCCACCAACGACGTTTATCACACGGCCATGGCCGAGCGCGGTGTCGGTTGCGAATCCTGCCACGGCCCGATGCGGGCGCACAATGATTGGCAGCACGCCCACAAGAACAGCCGCGAGAAAGATCCCACCATTCAAAAAATGTCACGCGACCAGATGTTCGACAATTGCGCGGCGTGCCACTCGCGCCGCACCGAAATCACCGGCGATCCCAGGCCCGGCGAAAGTTTTTTC
>DASXHY010000703.1:0-3025 GCA_036488095.1 Verrucomicrobiia bacterium
GATGTCACTCAGAAAGGCGATACGCTCATCGCCAAAGTTGAGACGCGCGAAGAACTCATCGCGAAAATCAAAAAGGAATTGGGCAACAAGCCGCTTCCATCGGTGTCAGTGAAAATCGGCGAGCAACATTTTGGACAGCGCGTGATTGATCCCGCAGCCGAAACGGAATTCGGATCAATTTTGCAGGATTGCGGCTTCAAACTGGTGGACGCCAGTTCCACCAATCGCGCCGACGTGGAAATCACGGGTGATGCCTTCAGTGCTTATGGCGCGCGAAAAGGCAATTTGATTTCCTGCAAATCGCGGGTTGAAGTCAAAGCTCATAAACAGAATGGCGATCTGATTACGGTGGATCGCCAGACCAGCATGGCGGTTGATATCGCCGAGCAGACAGCTGCCAAGACTGCATTGCAAAATGCGGCGGCGGGATTGGCAGAGCGTTTGCTGCCAAAGCTGGCACCTTAAGCCTTCAAAGGCATTGATTGGATTCCGGGGGCTAAGGGGTTATGACACAGCGTGTTATCAAATTGGTCAGTGCGCTGCTGGGGCTCTTTGCCTTAAGCACGGCAGTCGTTTTGGGAGATAATTCCAACAATAGGACTCCAACCAATATGGCCGTTGCGCCATCCGCGTCGGCTAAAGCCGGTCCCATTCACCTGGCCATTGGCGCCTTAGGCTTGCGCGATGCCGAGCGAGATAATCAATTCGCCGACTTGTTGGCGGTCCAGCTGTCTTCGGCCGGAGGGTTTGAACTCGTGGAGCGCCAATCCCTGGACAAAGCATTGCGCGAGGCTGAGATGACCCTTTCCGGCCTTACGCGAGGAACCAATGTCATTCGCGTGGGAGCGTTGACGCGGGCCGATTGGTTCCTGCTGGGAACTCCGACGGTCGTCGGCGGAACGAACTCGGTTTTCCTGAGGATTGTGGATGCGCGCTCCGGCAGGATTTTGCGTGTCCAGATATTTCCAGAAACACTCTCGTCACCAGCGCTGGCGGAAAAAGCAGCGGCTTTTGTCATTCAATCACGGGAACTCTCTCAGCGCGGCGTTCCGCAGGTTTATCTGGCAGTGGGCACTTTTCAGGACGTCGGCCTCAATAACCGTTTCGCGACGTTCCCCGCGCAAATTCGCTCCTACCTCACCGCCGCCTACGAAGGTTCACAAATCACCGTTTTGGAACGCGAGTCCGTCGAGCCCCTCCTAAAGGAGATGCAATTAGACCTGGCGGGACTTACGGCGGAGTCCGCTGCGGGATCGCCAAAAATAGACGTCGCGTTCTGGCTCGTGGATGGGTTTTATCAGTCATACGAAATCGCCGGGCCGGAAGTGGACCTCGTCTTGCGTATCGAGCGCATATCTGGCGGGACACGCATGGTGCCGCTGCGCGAAAAGCCCGGTGAGGAACTTCTACGCCATGCGAAGGAGGCGGTTGATGCGGTCCTGGCAAAGAATGCGGAACAGATGACAGCGACCCCCAATGAAAATTTTCAAAAAGGTGGAGACGTCCAGCCGGGCGTCGTTGCCGGCCCGCGAGCTGTTGTGGCCGTCGCACAAATTTCTTTTGCGAATCAACCTGGCCCGGCGACGAACAAAAGTGAAATCGATCTGCAGATGGCCCGGGGGCAGCATTTGCTGGGAACAGATTTCGCGATGTCCGGTTGGTGGGCGCCGACGGTAACGGGATGGCTTGGCGGAATGAGTGTGGTGGATCCGGTGAAGAGGCGACAAAACGTGGAAGGCGCCCTCCACGCGTTTGAAACCGTGCTGCTTCTGGACCCGGACAATCGGCTTGCGAAAATGTATGTGGCCACTTGTCTGCGATTCAGACCGATTGCGGATTTGGAAACCGCCCGCAGCTATTATAGGGATCTCATCGCGAGCAACGTAAAGGACGGGTTGACCGAACAGGCCAGAGCAGCCTTGGCTTCCACCTATACGAAAAATGACCCTCAAAAATTATTAGAGCCGGATCTGAAGATCCTGATGATGGCGTCGCCCTCGGTGCCTTTGCCAGACCCGGACACCGCCATGTTTGCGAAGATCGAGGAAGTCGCGGTTCAGGCCGGCAAGGGTGACGGCGTGCCTGTTTTTGACTTTGGTCCTGTCCAGAACGTCTACCGCGATCCTCTGCCCACGCAGAAACACATCGAGGAATTGTTGCCCAAGCTGAAAGCAAAGTTTCCCGAACTGACTCCGTACCTTTTGTATCAGGCCCATCGATACCAGGCGGAGAGCAATTCCGCCGTGATGAAGGAATTTGGCGAGAACCTGGATTGGTGCGTGAATAATCCCGAAAAGGTTTACCATGGGCGGAGCTATTTCAGCGAGCTTTTCTGGCGGTGGGATTTCAACCAGGGATTTTTTGACGTGGCCGCTCATATTGCCTCCGTTCGGCAGCAAGCCATGAAGAAAGAGTGGAGCGCTCCCCTGGATCCTCCCCGCAGAGTCGAAATGGCTTACGTTTACATGGCCGTGAATCGTTGGAAAGACGCGCTGGACATATTTGAGTCCTTTGGAAACCGCGTGGTCAATGCGGGCAATCTCAGCGAAGGTCCCTGGGGTTCCCCCTTCGATCCCTTCATTCCGGCGCGCGCGGCCGATGAATGCCGCAAGCACCTGGGAATTGCCCCATCGCGCGACGAAGTTCGATTTGAACTCCGTACGGGCGTGGCGCGCTCGGAACATAGTTTTGCTTTTACGCCGGACGGAGACTCGGCCTGGGTTGCCGTGCGCAGAAAGCTTTATGTCTGCCGGTCCACCGAAAAATTTGACCGAGAGATACCGCTGCCCCTTACGGGAAATGCCGATGTGACTTGCATGGCCATGGGCGCGGGAAAAATCTGGATCGGAACCGCGGGCGAGGGACTGGTCGAATATGATATCGCCAGCGGAACAGCGCGAAAGTTTACGGAAACCGACGGTCTGGCGTTAAATTCAGTTTCAAGCCTGTTCCTGCGTAAAGACTCGCTCTGGATCGGGTTCGGCAACGGTTTGCGCGCGACGAGTCCTCAATGGGGCGGCGTGGG
>DASXHY010000022.1:0-7018 GCA_036488095.1 Verrucomicrobiia bacterium
GACCGAATTGGTGACGCGCGCGACCGCAAAAGCCGCCACGCCGATCAGGAAAAGGGCCAGCAGGTTGATCAGCCCGTTCTTTCGTATGCTTCGTTCCATTTTTAAAATTGTTCAGCTCAGTTCCCGGTCTTCAAACAAAAGTATCGCCAGGCACAGCGCCGCGCCGACGTATCCCACGACGTAGCCGAATGCTTTGCCAACATATTCCCAGGGAAACGTGTTTTTTCCCGTTTCCAGCACGTCCGCGAGCCAGAAAAGCTGCCAATTTGGCGTGACCGTGTAAAGAACGGATGCCCACCACGAGCCTTTCTCCGCGTGCAGCCCAAACAAATAATCCGACATGATGCCGATTAAAAAAACCGCGGAACAAATGGCCAGGGTGGGAATCACGTCCACCCGCGTCGAACACGCCAGCGCCAGCGAGGCCAGAATCCACAGCGCGAATAACACCAGAATCGCCGCCGGCACCAGCCGCCAATCCACCGTGGCCGCCTGCCCGAGGCTGGCCTGTTGTTTGGTGAACTGAAAAATCACGGCCGCTGCCAGTGTCAGCATTACCAACAACGCGAAAAACGCGTCGCTTACAAAAGGCCGGCGCAGGAAAAAATTGCTGAACCCGGCAATGCCGTACGCCAGGACAATGCCGCCCGCGAAAATTCCGAGCGCGCCCATATCGGTGCTGCCGTAGGCATCAAACGCCATCCGGCTGGCGACCAGCGCCGCGACCAGGTTCACGTAAGTCATCAGCGTGAGCGCCACGACGAGGCCGGCGTATTTGGCGAGCAGGAACTGCGCGCGGCCAATCGGTTTCGAAAGCACCGCCAAGGCGGTCCCGGTGCGGATTTCGCGCCCGAGCGAGGACGACGCAGTGAGCACGGCGCCGAACAACCCTGCCAGCAGCATCACCGCCAGCACACTGTTTTTCACCAGTTTCGGCTCGTCGCCAAAGGCAAAGTAATAAGGAGTCGCCAAAAATATTTCAAACGCGGCTGTGGCGGTCGTGAGCAGCAGAAAAATCGGCTGCCGGACCAATTCCATGAACGCATTAGTGGCGATGGTTGCGAATTGTCGCATTTCGTCAGGCTGGATAGGCTACGGATTAAAAAACCGAAAGCAAATCGTTATTCATCATCAGATAGGACAGTGAACGTTTCGTTCGGGCGACGGAAGTGTGCGTCTGATGGCACAGCGAGGCCCAAATTTGTAGCAGCCGACGTGAGGAGGCTCATACTTTGTCTGAAACGTAAAACGTGAAACGTGAATATGAGCGAACCCGCCGGGTGCCATCACATTCACGTTTTACGTTTCAAAAAACCTCATCACCGTATCTCCATGCTTGAGCATTTTTCGTTCGTGCCAGAACACGGGAATTTCCAGCGTATCGCGTTTCGTGTGACCGAGGACAAACAGCCCGCCGGCGGCCAGCAGTCGGGGGAGATTGGGGTCATCCAAAAGTTGCTGCGCGAGTGAGGTGGAGCGGCGGCCAATGTTTTTTTCGCCATACGGCGGGTCGGCCAGCACCAAATCAAATTGAGAGCCCGCCTCCGCCATTTGCGGCAGCACGCTAAAAACATCGTGCACGCGCACGTGCAACGCGTCCGGCCCAAAACCCGCCGCCGCGGCATTCTGGCGAAGCACTTCGGCATGGCGTTGCGATCTCTCGACGCAAATCGCGGATACCGCGCCGCGGCTGAGTGATTCGAAGCTCAACGCGCCGGTGCCGGCGAACAATTCCAGCACGCGCGCGCCCGCGACCCGCCCGCCCAAGCTGTTAAAAACCGCCTGCTTGACCAGATCGGGCGTCGGGCGGACATCGAGGCCTTTGGGCGCCTTCAGGATTCGTCGCGCAGCTTTTCCGCCAGTGATTCGCATGGGAACAGCTTAATTCAAAATTAAAAATTAAAAATTAAAAATGGCGGAATCAACGGAGCGCGGTCGGGGGACACCCATAGTTTTGGAGCTTTGATTTTGGTTTCTCTGGAGCTTGGGATTTGGAGCTTTTCACCGCCCTGCTGACCAATGAATCGGAGACCGGCGCGGCGGGGGCAGTGGAACGTCTGAGGTTGCGGTTTGCAGGTCGTCCGCTAACTTGCCGGAGTGAAGCTTTCGGTCAAAAGCGATTACGCCACGCGGGCCGTCCTGGGATTGGCGCGCCATTTTCCAAACGAATCGGCCTTGCGCGTCGAGGATCTCGCGGCGGCGCAAAACGTGCCGGCGAATTATCTCGTCCAAATCCTGATCGAACTGAAAGCCAAAGGCATCGCCAAAAGTGTGCGCGGGAAGGAAGGCGGTTATTTGCTGGCGCGTCCGCCCGCGGAGATTTCCCTCGGCGATGTCTTGCGCGCTGTTCACGGCGAAGTGTTTGACACACCAGCGTTAAGCGATACGAACTGCGCGCCGGAACTCCGTTCCGCCTGGCAACGGCTGAAAACGGCCGCGGATGAAGCCGCGAACACGATTACTTTCCAACGACTCCTCGACGAAGGTTCCGAGAAGGAAAAGATGTATTATATCTGAGCGGCGAAATCACGGCGTCGGCAATGCCGGCGTCACATCGCTCGAGGCGCGTTGCCCTTTTTCCGCTGGGTTCAGTTGAATCCAATCCACATCCGCGACGCCGCTTTTCACGGTGCATTTTAGTTGGTTTCCCCCCTGCACTACATTCACCATGCCCGCCGGGATTTCACTCCAGCCCTTGTCCGAAAGCGTCACCGTCCTGGTCTCGCTGCCAACCGCGATTTCCAGAGTGGCAGGCCCACTACCCGCTTTGGCCTTCACCACAACCTCGTAAGCTTGCGGTGCGTCGCTTGAAACCGTGTAGCTCGTCCACTCCGTTGAATCGAGACTGATATATTGTCCGGACTGCCACCGGTCCGTGCCCGTCGCGCGAATCGAAACGGGTTCGGACTTGCGATAAAATTCTGAATGCTGGCCGGGATTTTTCACGAAATAAGATTTATTCAGCCCCTCCTCGCCATAATTTTCCGCCTCAATTCTCGCCGGCACGCGGCGCATCATCGCATTGACGACATCCGGGTAAAACACGCAGTTCTCGAGGCGGATATTCGCCAGCAATTCATCGAACGCCTTTTGCGCAATCTCAGCCGAAGGCTTTGCTTCGCCGCGCGAGTAACCGGCCACAGCGTCCCAGTTGGCCGGCGCCTTGATCGAGTACGGCGTATTCCGTGTTTCCATTTTCTTCCAGGGCCAGAACGACCACCCAATATTTTTGGACTCGAAATATTCCGTCGTTCCCCAATAAATAGCGTCGTCCCGCTCCCCGGTTTCGCCCACCCACACCGGCGCGTTCAGACGGTCTCGGTAATCCAAATATTGCTGGATGCTTTTCAACGTGGTCGGGTTGTCCCAGCAATAATAATGGAATTGATAGACCATGTTTTTATCGAACGGCTTGGAAAACACCGACCAGTCATTCGCCCAATCCGCACCTTCCACGATGACCATGTGGCGCGAGTCAACCTCGCGAATCGCCTTGGTGATTCGCGCGTAAAGCGGTTCCAATTGCGCCTTGTAGGCTTTGGCCGCGCCCGTGCGCGCCGGCAAGGGCTCATTCAACAAATCATAACCCGCCACCGCCGGCTCATCCTTGTAGCGTTTGGCAATGGTCACCCACAGGTTGACCAGTTCATCCTGATATTTTGAATCAATAAAGAGGTCCGGGCGATCATCCGCGCTGTCATCGATATTCTGGCCCGTCTGCCCGCCCACCGCTGCGTGCATATCGATAATCACATAAACCCCGTTGGCCTTGCACCACTTGACCAGGTTATCGAGCAATGAAAAACCTTCCTCCGAGTAAACAACCGGGGTTCCGTCTTTCACGAACAATCGCGAGTTCAGAGCCGGCCGCACGGAATTATAACCGAGCTCCGCGATGCGTTTGATGTCCGCTTCCGCGATGTAATTTTTCCGAAACTCGGACCAGAACCGCTTCGCATTGTCCGGGCCGATCAAATCATTGACGAGCTTCTCAATTCGTCGTGGCCGGTCGGCCTCGCCGCCGAACTTCCACATATAACCTTCCGGCAACATCCAGTTGCCGAGCCCGACGCCGCGGAGCATCACTTTGTCGCCGTTTTCATTCACGATGTCCTGCCCCCGGGTGTGAAGGAAAGTCGGGGTCGAGGCGGCGCTCAATGAAAGCAGCGCCAGTGAAAAAATCCCGGTTGCCAAAAGCCAATACCGAAACAAAAGCGTTCCGCTCTCCCACGTTGATTTCTGTTGCGACGATGTTTTCAAATTTATACCAGTAAAATGAATGGTTTTTCCGCGTACAACATCCCCCATTGGAGGGGTGTTCATAGACTAAAACCCCTCCGCTCGTCAAAACAACCCGCAAAACAGACAATTCATACTAGAACAAAATATGTGTCACATACTAAAGCCCTTGTCAGTATAGTCTGCTTTGTTAGCTTAATTCAGTTATAGCGTTCTTTATGACAATCCACACCCCTATATCTCGAATAAATCAGTCACCGAACGAGCCTTCAAAACGCCTCGCCTTCACCCTGATCGAATTGCTGGTGGTCATCGCCATCATCGCAATTCTGGCCGCGATGCTGCTGCCCGCGCTGGCTTCGGCCAGGGAAAAGGCCCAGCGGGCAAAGTGCCGCAGCAACCAACACCAAATCGCGGTGGCGCTGTCAATGTATGCCAGTGATAATACCGACAAACTGCCGTGTAATCCCGCCGGCAGTTCGGTAAGCAGCGGCAGCGCGAACGCGATCTGGGACCTGCCGAGGCCCATGGCCGACGCTATCGCCGGCGGTTCGTCGAATTTGTATCGCGGCATTTTTTACTGCCCCAGCAGCGTTCTGCTAACCTCCCAGAACCAGGATTTCTGGTGGTTTTACACCGGCAGCGGCAGCAGCGATCATCGTGTCACCGGCTACCAATGGATCATCAGCCGCGACGGCACACCCGGCAAATATAGTTCCACCGTCACGGGCACGACATTGTCCAATCCCAAGGGTTATCTGACCAAAATAACCCAGGCGTACACGAACCTTTACGGCACGGCAGGTACGGAACTGGTTGCCGATGTCGTAATTTCTCAAGGTCCGGCGAGCGGCCCCACGACCAATCCAAATACCCAGCAGTGGCGCAACGTTATTTCCACAAATCCAACCGAATTGCCCGGCGGCTATAACTCCAGTCACATGAGTAAAAACCTCCCCGCCGGCGGCGACATTATGTTCATGGATGGTCACGTCGAATGGCGCAGGTTCCAGGACATGCGAATGTGGGGCACGTGGAGCAATAGCCGTAACGAGTGGTTCTAGTTCGCAATGCCGAAGTTCACCCCCCTAAAGAGGGATGCTCAATTTCAGGAGCGCGATAATATAAAATCCACGTTGGTCGAAAAATTTGTTCGGTCGGGCGGTAAATAGACATCCCGCAAGACCGGACGTGTAGGGGCAGCGGTGCCACGTTAATACGTGGCACCGCTTACTGTTTCGCTGGGGTCGGGCCACCCGCTTCTCGTAATTTGGGGATCGAAAAGCACCTCCTCACCCCGGCCCTCTCCTCCACTTCATGGAGGAGAGGGAGTTATTCCCGTTGTTTCAAGGACAGTGATGAGATAAACCAACCGCGAGCTGTTCTCCGCAAGTTTATTGCCGTAGTTTTTTACGTAAGGTAAGTACAACGCCAACGTTGCGAAAATGAACCTGAGTCAGAACAAATCAGCACTGCGAAAGGAAATTCGCGCACGCATCCAATCGATAACTCCGGCGCAACGAGCGACCGCTTCCGCTCAGGCCTGCGCTCTTTTGGAGCAACAATCGGTCTGGAAACGCGCGCAACTGATTTTCTTTTATGCCCCGCTGCCCGAGGAAATGGACATTTGGCCCTTGCTGGGCGATTGCCTGGCCGCCGGGAAAACAGTCGCCCTGCCCCGCTTCGATGCCGCCACGCAACGTTACGTTGCCTGCCAGATTTCAGACGTGGCCAGGGACCTCAGCGACGGCCAGTTTGGCATTCGCGAACCCGGCGGACATTGCATCGCTGTTCCGCCGAACCGGCTGGACTTGGTTCTGGTGCCGGGTGTAGCCTTTGATAGACACGGTCGACGGCTTGGCCGGGGAAAAGGGTTTTATGACCAATTGTTGACGTCCGTGCGCGGCACGACTTGCGGGGTCGCGTTCGATGAACAAATCGTCGAGTCGATTCCGGTCGAACCGCACGATGTACCTTTGAATTGCATCCTGACGCCGACGTGCTGGTTGGAGTTCAAGCTTTAGCTTGATCGGGTTTTCAAGGACCTCATCCAAACAAGCTAAAGCTTGAACTCCAACAGCGCGCGGTTCTGAAATGATGTCTTTGGCGAATATTTTAGAAGGCGCCGTTTTGTTTGCCGCCGGCGCGCTCATTTGTTTTGCCCTGCTCTGGTGGCGGGAACGCAATCTTCAAAAGGCAAAATCCCTCGAAATCCAGGCCCTGCTCGATAAAGCCCGCACCGAAGCGGAGATCATCCAGCGCGACGCCCGCGCGGCCGCCAACCAGGAGGCCTTGAAGCTCCGCGATCAAATTGAGCAATCCTTCACCGAACGCCGCGTCGAACGCGCTGAATCCGAGCGCCGCCTGGCCGAACGCGAAACTCTCATCAACTCCCAACTCCAGCAAATGATGGAGGCGGAGAAGGCGCTGAAAGAACAAAAGCAAACGCTTGAAACACAGGTGACGTCCGTGGACGCCGAAAAACGCCAACTGGCGGAACTTAAAACACAGGCGCGTGAGCAATTGCAAAAACTCTCCGGCCTGACCGAGCTCGAGGCCCGCGAAAAGTTCCTGAAAGCGGTCGAACAGGAAGCGTCAAACGACGCCAGCAACCTGACCCGTCGCATTCTCGATGACGCCAAATCGCGCGCCGAGGAAAAAGCGCGGCAAATCATTAGCGTCGCCATCCAGCGTTACGCGAGCGAACACACGTCCGAAAGTTCCACGTCCACCCTCGCCCTGCCGAACGACGAAATCAAAGGCCGCATCATTGGCCGCG
>DASXHY010000066.1:0-2500 GCA_036488095.1 Verrucomicrobiia bacterium
GCTGGCCGACACCGACACACCCAAAATCACCGGCGAACAGGAGCACGTCCCCAAAACCGAAGATGCCCCGCGCAAATTCACTCCGCTGCAACCCAGCCCGCCGAAGGAGGACCAGCCGGTGGCCAAGGAAGACAAACCTGCCGAACAAGCCAAGCCGAAACCGCCCGTCGGAGATCTGGCCATGGCCAAGCCCACGCCCGCCTTGCGGCCCGACACCGGCACCGCCGAGCAAACGCGCCCGCGCACGCTGACTGAGGCCAGGATGCGCCAGCAACAAAGCAATTTGATGCCCGGCCAAAAAATGAAACAGGAAGGCGGCGTAAAACGGCGTCTGGAAATTTCTTCATTCGACGCCAAAGCCACGCCCTTCGGCGAATACGACCGCGCTTTCATCGAAGCCGTCGAGCAGCGCTGGTTCGACCTGCTCGATAGCCGGCAATTCGCGCTCGACCGCACGGGAAAAGTCGTGTTGGAATTCCGTTTGACCTACGATGGCCGCATCACGGACATGCAGATGAAGGAATCGACCGTGGGCGAAACGCTCGCCTACGTTTGCCAGCTCGCGGTCACCGATCCCGCGCCCTACGAAAAATGGCCCAGCGATATGCGGCGTGAGGCCGGCGATTCGCGAAACATCCAATTCACATTTTATTACTAGAAACCAATTGAAGGCATGGCCGCGAAAGAACGCAGAGAACACAAAGAGAAAAATTTCTTTGCGCTCTTTTGCGGCCATTGAGTTTTTGAACGGATAACCGCCAATTCAGTCACAGGAACAACATGGAATACATTGTTTACATTTTACTCGGCCTGACATCGGTCGTCGGGCTGGCTTTCGTCGTCGAGCGCGGCATCGCCTTGCAATGGCGCCGTGTCGTGCCTTCGGAAATTGAAACCGCCGTTCAATCCTGCCAATCGCGCGAGGACGTCCCCGTCTTGCGCCGCGTGTGCGAGCAAAAACCCTCGCCGCTGGGCCGGCTCCTCCTGCAGGCCTCGGACCATCTCGATTGGCCCAAGGCCGAAAACGAAGCCGCGCTCCAGACGCTCGCCCGCCACGAAATCGTCCGCCTCGAACGCGGCCTGGTCGTGCTCGAAATCATTGTCGGCATCGCCCCCCTGCTCGGCCTCGTCGGCACCATCGCCGGCATGATGACCCTCTTCGGCGACATCGGCCAGACCGGCCTGACCGAGGCGGGCAAACTCGCCGCCGGCATCGCCCTCATCTTGCGCGCCACACTTTGGGGCCTGCTCATCGCCATCCCATCGCTGATCACCTGGAGTTATTTCAGCAAAAAAATCGAAATCATCGCCGTCGAAATGGAAACCTTCTGCGACCAATTCCTCCGCCGCCAGTACAAGGAAGAAAAAGAAGTTAAGACGGTTAAATCGGTTAAATAGGTAATTTGTTAAATGAGTTCAATCGATTTGCGGCATGAATTCGCTCCAAACGCTGGAGCAACTTCTCCCTCTCCCATCTGGTCGCGCCGTAGCGCAGCGAAGGCGGACGGATGGGACTTGAGCCGCTTGGGAAGCGGCGAAAGGAATCCGGCCGAAGGCGGAGGCCCGCGAGGGCCGAGCGAGCGGGAGCGAGCGAGTCATTGGGCCGGGGTGAGGGCCTTTGTTAAATGCACAACCGCTCATTTGACTCATTTAACCGATTCAACCAATCACTGATTTAACCAATCACCACCATGCACTTCCACGTCCACAAACGCCGCCAGGCCCCCGCCGTCATCATCGTGGCGTTGATCGACGTATTGATCGTGCTGTTGATTTTCCTGATGGTAACCTCAACCTTCCGGCAGCAACCGGCGATTCCCCTGGCCCTGCCGCAATCGACTCAGACACAAAAACCGGGCGAGAGTGAAAATGCGCCATTGATCGTCAGCATCGACAAGGACGGCGCATTGCGCATCGGCTCCGAGGCGCGGCCAATTACGTTCGACCAGCTAAAAGCCGAACTCCAGGCGCAAGTAGAGAAAAGGCCGGGACTGGTGGTCGCCGTCAGCGCCGACAAAAACTCGCCCCTGGGCGATTTCGTCAAAGTCTGGGACGTCGCCAAAGAAGTGAAAGTCAAAGCCGTGAACCTCTCCGCAAAGGAAGTCGGGAAGCCCTAACCGTTCGGAGCGCGGAGCATCGCTCCGCGAGATTTACAAGCGACTCACGCGGAGCAATGCTCCGCGCTCCGCCCACATCAAAGCGCTCAGTGTTCAGCCTGAAACCTTGGCGGCATACGTAGACAGACATCTTGTCTGTCTCCATTCTTTTGTCCCGTAGGCAGGGACCCCATTTTCATGGTCGCACGCCACAAGCTAAATATTCCCAGCCGATGGAAAAGCTCAGCAAAACGTGTTTTCTTCGTATCGCTGCCGCATTCCTTTGTCTCTGTGCAATTGGTCTGGAGGCCCAGGCAATCGAGCAAAATGCTTGGACAAATTCCGCCAGCGGGTATTGGGATTACCCGTATTGGTCGCTCGGGGTTTTGCCGGGACCGGACCAG
>DASXHY010000111.1:0-10461 GCA_036488095.1 Verrucomicrobiia bacterium
ATCGCGCAGAATCATGCGCCGCAAATCATTCATTACCACTTCCGTCTCATCCACGCGGCGGTTTTCATCCATCACCAGCATTCCCAACTGGTCGCAGGCCTCGAGCAATGCCGGCGTGGGCGGATTATGCGAAGTGCGAATCGCGTTGCTGCCCATCTCCTTCAATTTTCTAACGCGAAAATATTGCAGCGCATCCGGCATGGCTGAACCAACTCCCGCATGGTCCTGGTGATTGCACGTGCCTTTGATGACGTAAGGTTTGCCGTTCAGGAGAAAACCCTTTTCGGCATCGAATGCCACTGTCCGGATGCCAAATTGAATTTCCACTCGGTCTGCGACGTTTGTGCCTTCAAACATCCGTTGTGACATATCTCCCCGTGCGCTCTGGTAAATGCTGGCAACAGTTTGCTCTTCGCGAGACATGTCCGCGAACTTCACAAACGGGAGAACTTCTACGACGAGTTTATAAAGGTTTGGGGTTTCTGGAGACCAAAGTTTCGGAGATAAATGCAAAGTTTCCTCCAAGTCCCACCCAGTATCAGGATCGATGGTCGCGGTCTCAACCGCTCGACTAACTAACTCTCCGTCAGGCGCAAAAATCTTCCACTTTACAGAGGCGTATCGTGTCGACGATTTTTCAATCTGAGTTTTGACGTGAACTTCCGCAAAATTCCCAGGTAGGTTGTTATTTGTAAATTGGCTAAATACGAAGATCCCTTCCGGCTTGAAATGTAGGGCAGACGTTTTCACGAGCCACACGTGCCGGTAAATTCCCGCCCCTTCATAAAACCACCCCTCGAACCGCGAGGCATCCACGCGCACGACCAATTCATTTTTTCCGCCGCAGTTCGCAAACTCACTGATGTCGTAGCGAAAACTGCCGTAACCGCTGACATTTCTGCCCAGGCAATGGCCGTTGAGCCATACGAGCGAATTGCGATAAACACCGTCAAACTCGACCCAAAGTGTTTTTCCGCGGTCGGAGGCTGGCAACGCGAATTCGCGCCGATACCAGCCGATGCTGCTTTCGGGAAATCCCGGCCCGACCGGCTTGAAGCCGTGCCTGAAATCGGCGTTGGTGCTGAATGGCAATTCGACTGCCCAGTCATGCGGCAAATCCAGCGCGCGCCAATGGCTGTCATCAAACGCCGGTTTCACAAACGAAACATCCGCGCCGAGATTGCTCTGGGCCGGGCCCGGCAAATCGGCGATCAATTTTGCGCCGCGACCGATTTCATCGATGTGTGTCTTGGCGAGATCGCTGACTTCCGGGTAATTAAATTTCGTCCCTGCATCCGGCGCATCGCCGAGTTCGAAGCGCCAGTTAAAATCCAACAGCAACCGTTCCCGCCCACCCGCCGGCGACTCCGCTCCCGTGGCGAGCACGCTCAAAAACGCAAGGCAACAACTTGCGATGATTCTTATTATTGGCAACCGGCGGCAGGTGAAATAGGGCATAGGGGTGTTGGTTTTAATGGCAAATTTTTAACGTCCCCGTCAAAAACAGCAAGCCGGACATTTGGTGGACACCAGTTTTGCCCCGGGACGAGAAGTAGTATTCTCCCTCATTTGACGAATTACGAAAGTTGATTATATTCCAATAGGAATTAGGCAAGACAAATGAAGTTAGTAAACATAAACAAACTTGGTGACGGACGGACGCCCGCAAGGGCGGTTCTTGCCTAATAGGGCCTGTTAGTTCAGGTCGTTCGTCGCTGAGTGCGATGCAACGATTTGTGAGAAATGACGTAATAAAAAGCCTCCCGCTGCTCGCTCTGTTGCCCCAATCCGCCCTCAAGGAACTGCTCGATCATTCGTCCGTCGAAACCTACCGAAAAGGCGCGACTCTGTTCCAGGAAGGAGACGCTTGCGAAACTGTCTATCGGATTATCAGCGGCCGTTGCGAGACGTTTCAGGTCCTGGGCGATGGAACTTTGAAGCACTGCGCGATTCTCGGCCCCGGTGATTTCCTCGGTGAACCCGATTTTTCCGGCCGGCGACATCACGAGACTTCCGCGCGCGTCATCACGGACAGCGTCTTGCAACAGATTCCCTGCGCGGATTTGCGGAATTTGCTGACCAGTAATCATCAGCCAACCGTTCCTTCGGCCGAAAGAATTTCCGGCCGTGAACCGAGCGATGAATGCGCCGTGCCGCATTCAGGACGCATTGTGACGGCGTTCTCCTTTTCCCGAGCCCTGCCCAATAATTTAATCGTCGAAAAACTCGCGCAATCGCTTTTTGCCGAAACGGCCGAATCCGTGTTGTTGTTGCGAATTGTTTCCGCGCGGCAGAATCCCTTGAAAGCCTGCCCGGGCCTCGATGAAATCATCGACAGTGATTTTCGTTTCCGTCAATGCCTGCCAAAGGCCAATGGTTGCGTCGCGCGGCTTGCGTTGAAAATCGCCGGGACTTCGCGCGAAGCCAAACATGTCGCCCCGCTGCTCAGCAATCTCAGCCGCCACTTCGATCACGTGGTGGTGGAGGCGGACACGGAAGACATTTCTCTGGCGCCGCTGCTCGAATTCGTCATCCAGGCGGACGCAAGCTACTTGTTCATCCATCCGAGCCAGAACGATCTTCGTGATTTTGATTCCTTCCTCGGCGAGCTCCGTTCGCACGCGCGCGGGAGTTGTTCGGACATCAATCCCGTCATTTGTCTCGCGCCGGGTGAACGTTTCGATGATCGCCTAAAATTAAACAACGGCTGCGCTCATGCCTACGTGCACGACTGCCCGGTGGCGCCGGTTATCGGGTTCACCCTAGCGACCGACGCCCCGGCATTCACGCGCGACATCCGCCGGCTGGCCCGCGAAATCGGCCGGTGCCGAATCGGACTGGCGCTCTCCGCCGGCGGCGCGAAGGGTCTGGCGCACATCGGCGTAATCCAGGTTTTGGAAGAAAACGGCATCGAAGTGGACGTGGTCGCCGGTTCCAGCATGGGTTCCTATGTCGCGTCTGTGTGGGCGAAGGGTTGCAACGGGACGGTGATGGAAAAACTGGCGCGCGAAGTGGAAGGCCGTTGGGGCCGCTGGAAACTGATTGATCCTGCGTTTCCGCCGCGCAAAGGATTTATTCGCGGCGAGGCAGTCATCGCACGGCTTCGAAAAACGCTGGGGGACGCAAATTTCTCCGATCTCGCGCGCCCGCTGCGTATTGCCGCCACCGATCTCAACACTCTTGATCGCGTGGTCTTTTGCAGCGGCGAAGTGACCAAGGCCGTTCACGCCAGCTCCGCCATTCCCGGCGTGTGCGTACCGGTGGAAATCGACGGCGAAACCTATATTGACGGTGGCGTGGCTGAACCGCTGCCGGTGGATGTGCTTTTCGAAATGGGCGTGGACAAAATAATTGCGG
Organism: Verrucomicrobiia bacterium; assembly: GCA_036488095.1. Lineage (GTDB taxonomy): Bacteria > Verrucomicrobiota > Verrucomicrobiia > Limisphaerales > DASXHY01 > DASXHY01. The sequence continues at coordinate 3,358 of DASXHY010000111.1, forward strand.
TCAACGCCCTGCCCCCTTCGGCGTTCCTCCGTTGCTGCCGTGAAAAAGAAAAAGAGCAGGCGGAAATTCTTCGCAAACAACGCGGCGCGCTCAATCTCGTTACGCGGCAGATGGATTATTTCGCGAACGGAAACATCCTCGACATCCTGATGAGCGCGGTGCACGGCGCGCAAATCCGCGTCGCCGAGCAGGCCGGCCGCCGGGCCAGCGTCGTGCTGCGGCCTCTTGCAATCGACGCCCAATGGCACGATTTTAATCATCCTGGGAAATACATTGAACTGGGGCGCCAGGTCGCCCTGCAACACCTGGACGAGCTGAAAGCCCTCGTCCGCAAACCAGTCTCACGCCATGAACACGAGCGTGTTAACAACGCATTGGCAGAAGTTGCCTGAAAAAACCGTCCGCGAATTGCAGGCCGAAAAATTGCGGCACTACCTTCGCACCACCGTCCTGCCGTTCTCGAGCCATTACCGGGAATTGTTCCGGCAAAATAATCTCGATGCCGATTCCTTCCGCTCGCTGGAGGATTTGCAACGCGTGCCTTTCACTTCGAAGGCGGATTTGCTCAACACGCCGGAGAATCCGCGAAAAATCCGCGAGTTCATTCTGGTCCCGGACCCGCATGAGCTCGCGCGCCGTCCCTCCACCATTTTGCGGGCCGCATTACACGGGCGCGCGAACGTGACACGCCGGTTCGAGCATGAGTTCCGCCCGGTATTCATGACCTGCACGACCGGCCGCTCCGCCGAATCGGTCGCCTTCACTTACAGCAATCACGATCTCGCCAATCTCGCGCTGGCCGGCAAACGCATTTTTGAAGTTTGCAATGCCGAACCGGATTTTCGGTTGTTGAGCACCTTCCCCTACGCGCCCCATCTTGCCTTCTGGCTCGCGCATTACGGCGGCATGGCATTCAACAACTTTGTGCTCAGCAGCGGCGGCGGCAAAGTGCTCGGCACGGACGGCCAATTGCGTTTCATCCGCCAATTGCAGCCGCAGGTGATTATCGGCATGCCGACCTTTCTCTACCACGTGCTGCAACAAGCGGTGGAAGAAGGCGTGAAATGCCCGACCCTGCGCCGGATTGTTTTGGGCGGCGAAAAAGTAGCGCCCGGCACGCGACGCAAACTGGCGCGGCTTGCGCGTGACCTGGGCGCGGATCCCGTGGATGTCGTGGCGACTTATGGTTTCACCGAGGCGAAAATGGCGTGGACCGAATGCCCCTGTCCGCGCGGCCAACAGAGCGGTTACCATTTGTATCCTGACCTCGGCATCGTCGAAGTCGTGGATCCAAAAACCGGCGCGACGATGCCTCCGGGGCATCCAGGGGAAATCGTGTTCACCCCGCTGGATTCCCGCGGCAGCGTCGTGCTGCGTTATCGCACCGGCGATCTCATCGAAGGCGGCCTGGTCCACGAACCGTGCCCGCACTGCGGCCGCAACGTTCCGCGCCTGGTTGGAAATATTTCCCGCGCGTCGGAAATCAAAACGATGCGGTTCGATAAAATCAAGGGAACGCTGGTCGATTTCAACGTGCTCGAACACGTGCTCGACGACTCGCAGCACCTCGCTTCCTGGCAACTGGAATTGCGCAAGCACAATGACGATCCATTGGAACTCGACGAGCTCATTTTGCACGTTCACAAATCCGATTCGCTGGACGACGCCAAATGCGCGCGCGAACTGCGGCGCTGTTTCACCGACAAAACCGAAATCCAACCGAACCGGATTGTTTTCCATGACGGCGCGGAAATGTCCGAACTGCTCGGAGTCGGCGCGCAAATGAAGGAAGATAAAATTGTCGATCATCGGCCTAGTGGCACGGGCGTCTCGCCCGTGCGAAACAAAATGACTGGGCAAACCGAAACGCACGGGCAAGATGCCCGTGCCACTATCGCGGAGGTCAAACCATGAGCACTCAGCGACTCGTTATCGTGGACGGCATCCGCACACCGTTTTGCAAGGCTGGCACCGACCTCGCGCATCGCGGGCCGGAAGAACTTGGCCGTGTCGCGGTCAACGCGCTGCTGACCCGCACCGGGCTGGATCCAGCGCTGGTCGACGAGGTTATTTTCGGCTGCGTTTCGCAACCTGCGGACGCCGCAAATGTCGCGCGGGTCATTGCCTTGCGCGCCGGAATCCCGGAGAACGTTCCGGCGATGACCGTCCATCGCAACTGCGCCTCCGGCTGCGAGGCTCTTACGCAGGCGGCGGAAAAAATCAGCGCCGGGCGCGGCTCTATATTTATCGTCGGCGGAACGGAAAGCATGTCGCAGGTGCCGCTGCTCTTTAAACAGAGCACGGCGGAAAAATTTGGGCGCCTTGCGCGCGCGAAAAGTTTCGGTCAAAAAGTCCGCACGCTCGCGTCGTTTCGCCCCTCGGATTTTCAGCCGCGAATTGGTTTGCAACTTGGTCTTACCGATCCCGTTTGCGGTTTGAACATGGGCGAGACCGCCGAAGTATTGGCGCGCGAGTTGGGAATTTCCCGCGAACAACAGGATGCCTTCGCGCTGGAATCGCATCGCCGCGCCGCGGCCGCCGGAGCGCGGCTCGCCGAGGAAATTTGCCCGATTTACGTGAACGGCCACAAACCAGCCGCCGCCATTCTCCAGGACAACGGCCCGCGCCCGAATCAATCCACCGAAGCGCTGGCGAAATTGAAACCCGTTTTTGATCGTCGCACTGGCACGGTCACAGCCGGCAACGCCTCGCAGATTACCGACGGCGCGGTCGCCCTGCTGGTCATGAGTGAAGAAAAGGCCTCGCTTTTGGGCCTGCGACCACTCGGCGCCCTCGCCGCCTATGCTTATGCCGGCTGTGATCCCATGCGGATGGGTCTCGGGCCGGTTTTTGCGATGGCGAAAATTGAGGAGGAAAGCGGCGTGAATCCGTTGGACGCCGACCTTATCGAAATCAACGAAGCTTTTGCCGCGCAAATTCTGGCGGTTTTGAATTGCGCGGCATCCACGGATTTTGCGCGCAAACATCTGCGCCGCGACAGTGCGCTCGGAGAAATCCCGCGCGAGAAATTAAACGTAAACGGTGGCGCAATTGCGCTCGGGCATCCAGTCGGCGCCACGGGCGCGCGGCTGATTCTGACGAGCTTGAAGGAATTGCGCCGTCGCCAGGCAAAATACGCCCTCGTCTCCGCTTGCGTCGGAGGCGGACAAGGCGTAGCAATCCTACTAGAGGCTTTATGACAACCTCGAACATCGTGGAACCAACACCGAACATTTCGCCAAACCATTTGGAGCGCCGGCAACCCTCCCCAAAGTCCCCAATGCCATCCAGTGCCGGCGCTTCCAATTTACGCCGCGAGGTCACCGCCGAGCAGATTTGTATCCTGACCTTCGACCGACCGGGTTCTTCCGCGAACATTTTCGACCGCGCTACGCTGAACGAGTTGAACGAGCACCTCAATTTCGTCGCCGCGCATCCCGAACTCGCGGGACTCGTGTTGTGCAGCGCGAAGAAATCCATTTTCATCGCGGGCGCCGACCTGCATTCCATCGCCGCGGAAACGGACCCGGTGAAATTGCGCGAACTCATCGAATTCGGCCAGACGGTGTTCAATCGCATCGCGCAGTTGCCGATGACGACCGTTGCGGCCATTCACGGCGCGTGCGTCGGCGGCGGTTTTGAAGTTTCCCTGGCGTGCGACTGGCGCGTCGCTTCGGCGGACAAGTCCACGCGCATCGGATTGCCCGAAACGCAAATCGGGCTGATCCCGGCCTGGGGCGGCTCGACGCGCCTGCCGCGCTTGATAAGCCTGCCGAAAGCGCTCGACGTCATTCTCGCCGGAAAAACGCTTGCCGCCAAACAAGCGCTTAAATATGGAATGGTGGACAGCCTCGTGCCGCGCGAATACCTGCTGGCGACCGCGTTGAAAAAAGTTCACGCCGGCAAACCGCGCCGGCCGCGCTATGCGCTCAAGAACAACGCACTGACGGCGTCCGCTTTGTCGGCCTGGTTGCGACCGAAGCTAAATAAAAAAACGCGCGGCCATTATCCAGCAGTCCAGAAAGCCCTCGAAGTCGCGACGCGCGGAATCAGTCGCTCGATGCAGGATTCCTTGCGGCTTGAAGTCGAAGGAATCATGGAACTCACGCGGAGCCAGACCACCCGGAATTTAATACAGCTTTTTTTCCTCCAGGAACGTGCGAAGAAACTGAGCGTGGCGCAAAGTTCCGACGGGCGACTGGAAAGTCGCCCGAACCCGCAGACTGGAAAGTCTGCGCTACATTGCGCCGTTGTCGGCGCCGGCGTCATGGGTTCCGGAATCGCGCAATGGCTCAGCGCCAAGGGACTCCCCGTCATCCTGCGCGATATCAAACCGGAATTCATTGCCAAAGGGATGTCGAATATTTCGAAGCTCTACTCTGAAGGCGTGAAGCGCCACGCGTTCACGCCCACCGAGGCCCGCGCGGGGTTGGACCGCATCGCTCCTGCCGCCACGGAAGTGCCGCTGCACAACACTGACCTTGTCATCGAGGCTGCAGTCGAAGACATGGCGCTTAAAAAGGAAGTTTTTCGAAAGCTCGAAGCCGCGGCCGGCGATGAAACAATTCTTGCCACGAATACGTCGGCCTTGTCGATTTCCGAACTGGCCGCCAGCGCTGCTCATCCCGAGCGCATCGTTGGCATCCATTTCTTCAATCCAGTGCACCGGATGCAACTGGTTGAAGTGGTTCGCGCGCCTGCCACCAACCCGGCAACAGTCCAGCGCGCGATCCAATTTGTGCAGCAGATCGGCAAACTGCCTCTGCTCGTGAACGACAGCCCCGGTTTCCTCGTCAACCGCATCCTCGTGCCGTACCTGGTCGAAGCGGGGCTGCTCTTTGAAACCGGCGCGAACGCGAAGGACATCGATGATGCCATGCTCGATTTCGGCATGCCCATGGGTCCGCTCCGATTGCTCGATGAAGTCGGCCTCGATGTCGCGCATCACATTTCCGTTACGCTCTCGCAAAAATTTCCTGATCGCCTGCGCGTGCCGGAGATCCTGGACAAAATGCTGAAGGCCGGTTTTCTCGGAAAAAAAAGCGGGCGTGGTTTTTACATTCATGCCAAGGGCGGCAAAACGGAATTGAATTCGCAGACGAACGCATTTCGCAACAGCGATTCGGCGCGCGCATTGACGCGCCGCGATTTGCAGGAACGCATGGTGTTATTGATGATCAACGAAGCCGCGCGTTGCCTTGAGGAGTGGGTCGTCAGCAGTCCCGAAGACGTGGATTTCGGCATGGTCATGGGCACCGGCTTTGCGCCATTCCGCGGCGGGCCGCTGCGTTATGCGGATTCAGAAGGCAGCGAAAAAATTGTTGCGGCGATGGACCGTTGGACGCAGGCGGGCGCGGCTTACTTTGAACCTTGCGCCCTGTTGAAAAGCATGGCTGGCCGCAAAGAACAATTTTACGGTAAAACAAACTTTCAAAAAGCGTTGGCCCCTGAAACGGAGCGCGGCTCCGCCCTCTCACGTCCAACCGCAGCCGTGGCAACCGCACCCACTCGCCCCGCCGCGGAACCGCCCAAAACAACCCAACTTCCGGAACCGCGCTCCAGCCACGCCGATGAAGCTCCGGAATTGATCGACACCTCAAAAATGTCCGCCGGCCAGCGCGCCGCGCTGGAACTCACCGAGGCCGCGCGCGAAAACGCCGCCGGCAGTTTCGCCAGCCGTATGTTCATGGGGCGATTGGATCTCTCGGACATTTCACCCTTCCCCGCGCAAAGCGCGCAGGATCGCGAGCAAGGCGATGCCTTCCTCCGGCAGCTCGAAACATTTTTGCGTGAGCACGTGAATCCGGATGAAATCGATCGCACCGGCGAAATTCCGCAGGACGTCATCGACGGGCTCGCCGGCATGGGCGCGTTCGGCATCAAAATCGCGACCACCTACAGCGGTCTCGGCCTGTCGCAAACCAATTACTCGCGCGCGGCCATGTTGCTCGGCAGTTATTGCGGCAATCTCACCGCGCTGCTTTCCGCGCATCAATCGATTGGCGTGCCGCAGCCGCTGATTCTCTTTGGCACCGAGGAACAAAAACGGAAATTCCTGCCACGCGTCGCGCGCGGAGAAATTTCCGCATTCGCGCTTACCGAAAATGGCGTGGGTTCCGATCCCGCAAACATGCAGACGCATGCGGAGCCTACCGAAGACGGAAAATATTTCATCCTCAACGGCGAAAAGCTCTGGTGTACGAATGGAACGAAAGCCGGTGTCATCATCGTCATGGCGCGCACGCCAGCGAAGATGGTCCACGGCAAATCGAAAAAGCAAATCACGGCCTTCATTGTCGAGATGGATTCGCCCGGCATTGAAGTCGCGCACCGCTGCCATTTCATGGGACTTCGCGCACTTTACAACGGCGTGATTCGTTTCAAGAACGTGCGCGTGCCGCGCGAAAATATTGTGCTCGCTGAAGGCAAAGGCCTGCGCGTCGCGCTGACGACCTTGAACACCGGGCGGCTCACACTCCCGGCGGCGTGCGTGGGTTTGAGCAAACGCTGTCTTGAAATTTCAAAGAAATGGGCGGGCGAACGTTCGCAATGGGGCGCCGCCATTGGCAAGCACGCGGCTATCGCCGACAAGATCGCGCACATGGCCGCCAACACTTTCGCGATGGAAGCGATGACGCTGCTCACTTCCGGACTTGTCACTCGCGACAAACATGCGGACATCCGGCTCGAAGCCGCGATGTGCAAATTATGGGGCAGCGAGATGGCGTGGCGAATCGTCGACGATACCATGCAGCTCCGCGGCGGGCGCGGCTACGAGACGGCCCAATCGTTGCGTGCGCGCGGCGACGAAGCCGTGCCGGTCGAGCGGTTCATGCGCGATTGCCGCATCAACACAATATTTGAAGGCTCGAGCGAAATCATGCGTTTGTTTGTCGCGCGCGAGGCGTTGGATCCGCATCTCAAAATTGCCGCCGCGGCGCTCGACTCGCGGCTGCCATTGCCAAAACGCCTGCGCGCCGCGTTCAAAGCGGGATGCTTTTACGCCGGCTGGTATTCGCGCCAATGGCTGCCACTCAACGCCGTCAATATTCCGGACCTGGATGCGCGGCTCAGGAGACACATGCGTTACGCCGCGCGGACCAG
>DASXHY010000117.1:0-3072 GCA_036488095.1 Verrucomicrobiia bacterium
AGCCTGGAATTGATTCTGGATTGGCACCTGATTTACCGGGATACGCCGCGGTTCAAAATGCTTTGCCCGGATGTCATTCCGCAGGACACGATCCAGGTGCACAGTGATGAAACCGGCGTAAATCTGTTTTTGGAAGCCCGCAAATCCAATGGGACTTGACGAACAATTACTACGGAAGGCCGAGTTTCGCGACGCCTTTCTCGTACACGAGCAGCAGGTGCGGATCAGCACCGGCAAGCTCGCGTGCGCGCTGGTATTTTTCCTCACGCCGTTCGGGGTGATACTGGATTACTTCGTCTATCCCGATCACGTCGGCGAATTCTTCAAGCTCCGGCTTTTGTGCTCGCTGTTCATCATTGGAATCTACCTGCTCCATTCCACGACGCTTGCCCAAAAGCATTATCCGGTGGTCGGCCTGCCCATCGTGTTGCTGCCCGCGTTTTTCATCAGTCTGATGGTGTATCGGACGGACGCCGTGTCTCCGTATTATGCGGGATTGAATCTGGTCATGCTCGCGGTGAGCGCGGTGGGGCACTGGAGTGTGCTGGAGACGTTGCTGGCGGTCGGATCGGTGATTCTCATGTATCTCTGCGCGTATGTGGCGAGGCATCCCGACCCGGAGCAATTCCGGTTCTTTTTCAATAACGTCTATTTCCTGGCCCTCACCGGAATCATCGTCGTGAGCGGCAATTACATTTTCAACCGGCTGAGTTTCCGCGAATTCGCCTTGCGGTTTGAACTCGATCAAAACAAAAAGGCGCTGGAAGAGAGCAATCAAAAGCTGGTGGAACTGGACCAGATCAAGAGCCGGTTCTTCGCGAACATCAGCCACGAATTGCGCACGCCGCTGACCCTGCTGCTGGCGCCGCTGGAGACGTTGATTCAGAAATTCAGCCATTCCATCGACGGCGAAACTCGCGACGTGCTGGCCACGATGCATTCCAACGGCATGAGGCTGTTGAAACTCATCAACGATCTGCTGGATCTCGTGCGGCTCGAATCCGGCCGTTTGGAAGTCAAACACGAGGCGCTGGACGTGAACGATTTCGTCAAAGGCCTCGCCAGCGCGGCGCGGCAGGTGGCCGATGACAAACGGCTCCGGCTGGAAACCATCGTCGATCCGGAACTCGGGACGGTGGTGTCCGACCGCGACAAGCTCGAGAAAATTGTTTTGAACCTGGTTTTCAACGCGTTGAAATTCACGCCGGCCGGCGGCCGCGTGGAATTGCGCGCGGAGAAAAAGGAGGATGCATTTATCATCACCGTGTCTGACACCGGCATGGGAATTTCCGCGAAGAACCTGCCGTTTGTGTTCGATCGTTTCTGGCAGGCGGACGGCACGTCCAAACGCAAATACCAGGGCGTGGGCATCGGCCTGGCGTTGGTGAAGGAATTGACGGAAGTCCAGGGCGGCAAAGTCGATGTGCAAAGCGCCGAGGGAAAAGGCACTGTTTTTTCCGTGCGTCTGCCCTATCAAAAAGCCGAACCGGTGGCCAAACCGGCGCCTGCAGCCGATGCGGAAACGTACGGGGAAGGGGAACAACGCACGGTGTCCTCCGAGGAATGGCTGGCGAATTTATATCGGCGCGCGGAATTGTTCCCGGCGATGACGCCGGTGCAGGAGACCCTCAAGCCGGTCGAGACCGCGCGCAACGGCCGCCTGCCCAAGGCGCTGGTGGCGGATGACGAACCGGATATGTTGCGCTTCCTGAAATCCCAATTGTCCCGGCATTACGAAGTGATCGAAGCCGTGGATGGCCAGCAGGCCATTGAAAAAGCCTCGCAGTTTTTGCCGGACATCATCCTGCTGGACATGATGATGCCGGAAAAGGACGGGTTGCAGGCGTGCCGCGAGTTGCGCGAACGGACTTCCACGCAAAGCATTCCGATCATCCTGCTCACCGCGCGCGCGGATGAGGAAACCAAGTTGGCGGCGCTGGGCGCTGGCGCGAGCGATTTCCTGCCGAAACCGTTTTCGACGACCGAACTTCACGTGCGCATCAAAAATCTCGTGGAATCGCACCATTTCCAAACCAAACTGTCCAAGCAAAACCAGGCGCTGGAATCCACCATCGAACAACTCAAGGAAACGGAGTCGCAACTGGTGCAGACCGAGAAGCTGGCGTCGCTGGGCCGCATGAGCGCAGGCATTATTCACGAGATCAACAACCCGCTGAACTTTGCCACGACCGGTCTATACACGCTGCGCAACAAGGGCAAATATCTTGCGACGGAACAGCAGGAGGAATATGCGGAAGTTTTGAAGGACGTCGAGGAAGGCATCAAGCGAGTGAAAACCATCGTGTCGGATTTGCGGATGTTTACGCATCCCGACACCGAGAGCCGCGACCAGGTGGAAGTGGCCGAGGTGGTGGGTTCGGCGTTGCGATTCCTGGCCAATGAATGGAAGGACCGCGTTCAGATTGAGCAGAAACTCGATCCGCAACAGGTCGTATGGGCGAACAAAAACAAGATGATCCATGTGTTCACGAACCTGTTGCAGAATTCGCTGGACGCGTTGAAGGACAAGGACTTCAACAACGGCGAGAAACCCAGGATTGTGATCGACGGGGCGGTGGGCAACGGGCGCAGCACCGTGCGCGTGCGCGACAATGGCCCGGGCATTGAGGCGAAACACGTGGATAAAATCTTCGATCCGTTCTTTACGACAAAGGATGTGGGCGAAGGAATGGGGCTGGGATTGAGCATTTGCTACCGTATCGTTCAGGAGAACGAGGGCCGAATCTCGGTGAAAACCGAAGCCGGTAAATATTGTGAGTTTACGCTGGAGTTTCCGGTCAAAGGATGAGAATAACAACGCAATCCGCCTAATATGGACAATTTGTACGACTATAAGAAATACGCGATTCTCTACGTGGATGATGAAGAGAAGTCACTGAAGTACTTCGCGCGCGCCTTCGAGGAAAATTTCCGAGTGTTGACCGCCGCGACGGCGCAGGAGGGGATGAAGCTCGTGGAACAACACGGCGAAGATATCGGCGTGCTGATGACCGACCAACGGATGCCGGGCGAAAAGGGCGTCTGGCTGCTGGAAAGGTCGCGCCAACTGCA